>JAKFDG010000428.1:0-3905 GCA_036677285.1 Pseudoxanthomonas sp. | reverse complement strand
CGCGTTGATCGAAACAGAAGAATACGGAAGGGACGTCACATGCACCTTCGTACTGCAGCGATCCTCGTTCTAGCGATGGCGGCGCCCTTGGCCATCACCACCTGTTCCAGCAATTCCCCGCAGCACCCGAGCGTGGCCGAAACCGCTGCGTCGGCCGAACCGCCGGGCGAAGCACCGGTTGAAGCGGCCGCCGTCGCCGGCGTGCTACCCAGCGTCACTGGCTGCGCCACGGGCGCGCGTTGCCTGCGCGTGACCCAACAGGGCAAGCCCAGCACGCAGGGCACGTTCATGGCGCAATGCCGCGGGCGCTTCGCCGATTTCATCGTGCCGCGCACGACCTTGCCGAGCGGCTATACCGGGCCGTGGTTCATGCCGGCGCAGCTCGAAAACGCCGCCACCGGCGTGCCGGGCAACACGCGGCCGTGGACGGCAAGCAGTGTCGATCCGCGCCAGGAGCCAAAGCGGTTGGCGTACGCCCTCACCTTGCGCAACTACGCCTTCGCCAGCGCTCCGGTGCGTGCACTCACACCGACGTTGACGAACGATGCGGACTACTTCGACAGCGCCGGTCGCACGATCGTGTCCGCGTTGCGCAGCCAGGCCTGGTATCCGGCGCCACGCATGTTCTACGGCAATACCAGTGCACCGGGCACGCGCGAAGCGGCCTACGGCATGACCCGCGAGCGGCGCGTGCCCGCTGGGGAACTCGCCGGCAATCTCAACGGCTTCGTCAATTACGCCGTGGCTTATTACGACGCGCGCGGTGGCCGCGTGTTCCAACAGATGTGGAATACCAGCGTGGCCGGCGTCGATACGCCGCGTCGTGACCGCATGAAATTTACTCAGGGCGCCTTCGTCTACAAGCTGTTGTTCAGCGCGGCCAAACCGAGCGATTTCCCGAGCGGGCAGGACCCGCTGGCCGGCGCATTGGAAGTCAACGTGATGCCCAACGGCAGCGGTGCCGCCGCCGGCACCCCAGTGCCGGTGCGGCTGCTGCAGATCGACATCGCGGTGAAGGACGCGCGCGCCGGCGTAACCGGCTGGTACTTCCTCACGTACGTGTACGACAAGGCCCTGCCCGGCACGTCGCCGTGGCGAAAAATGGCACCGCTGGGGCTGATGTGGGGCAACGATCCCGACGGCACTCCGGTCACGCATTCTTGGATCAATCCGGCCGCGCCCGCGTACGCCCGTGCGCATGTGACGTTCAAGCATCCCGAGCCGCGCTTGAACGGCCCGGTGGACAACCCGGAGTCGGCCTGTATGAGTTGCCACACCACGGCGCAATCGCCGTCGGTGGCGGACATGTTGCCGGAAGGCAGCTGCAGCACCTTGCGCGCGAAGTGGTATCGCAATCTGGCCGGCAACGAAGCCTTCGGTCAGTTCGATCCAGCGCTGCCGGCCTGCGAAACCGCGCCGCCTGCGATCAGCATCACCGCTGCCGATTACTCGCTGCAGATGGCTTCCACCGTCTCGCGCGCGCTCGCCGGCACCCGCACCTTCAACCCGTGCACCTGGGATGAGGCCAATCCGCCGCCCCTGTCGGCGTTGCCGGATCTGCAGCCGGGTGTACGGGTGTTTGAAGCCACCCGCTAAGGCCGGAGTCCTGTCATGACCATCAACTACATTCCCAACGATCCGCGCGCCGCAGGCTTCTCGGCCATGCGTGGACAAACGCCACGACCGTCGCGTTCCACTGCGCGTGCGCACTTCGACATGCCCCGGTCGCCGCCGGAAGCGCGCTACGCCCGCGGCACGTCGCAATTCCTGCACTGGCAGGCGCGTGAAGCTGCCCTCGCCGCACTGGAGATGTTCGAGGCCGTGCGTGGTGCGCCGCTGACGCGCTGGGCGCGTGCGGTGCCGGTCAAGCGCCTGCGGCTCGATCCGGACGCCGGCGAAGACCTCAACGCGTACTACACCGGCCGCGCAGTGCAGTTCTTCCACTATCCGATCGCCGGCACCGTCATCCAGTCCGGTATCAGCACCGATGTGGTCGCGCATGAAGTCGGACACGCCTTGCTCGATGCGCTGTGGCCGGAATTGTGGGGCGCCGAATTCCTCGAAGCCGGCGCCTTCCACGAAGCCTTTGGCGACTGTGTCGCCATCCTCACCGCCCTCAATGACCGCGCCCTGCGCCGCGAGTTGGTGACCAGCGCCAAGGTCAACAAGACCAATCCGCTGGAAACCACCGCCGAAGATCTCTCCTGGGCGATCAAGCAACTGGCGCCCAACCACAACGCTTCCGTGCCGCGTCGCGCGCACAACACGCTGCGCTGGACGTTGCCGTCGTCATTGCCGACGGATGGCCCTCCCGGTGCGCTGATCGCGGAGATCCACAGCTTCGGCCAGGTATTCAGCGGATGCTTCTACGACCTGATCGGCCTGCTGTACGCCAATGCGCCGTCGAAGACCGAAACGCAACTGTGGAAGGCCGCCGAAACCGCCGCCCGCTTGCTGTTCTCGGCAGCCGAAAACGCACCGATGACGTTGCGCCTGTTCCAGTCGGTCGGTCGCACGATGGCGCAACAGGATCAGGTGATGTTCGGCGGCGCGCACTATGAGCTGATCAGCCAGGCCTTCCGCAAGCACAACATAATGCTGGGCAGTTCGGCGATGACCGCGCCACGTTCCGAACTCGCCGGCAAGACCGCCGGCCGCGGCGCGGTGAAACTAAACGCCGCCGCGAATGAAGACGCCCGCCACCGCCTCGGTGCATCCGCGGGTGCGCGCCTGGGCAAGCGCGCCGTGAAGCTGGGCGGCATGGCGATGACGGAAGTGAGCCATCGCCGTCCGATCGACCTCACTGGCATCGCCGGCTTCCTCAAAGGCGTGCGTGCGCACGGCCCGGAAGCGATCCTGGTCGGAGCCTTGCCCAGGCGCGGCGGCATCGCCGCGGTGATGAGTGCAGTGCCCGATGCCGCCGCGACTGAGCAGGAAGTGCGTGCCTTCGTCACAGGCCTCGCAGCGCGCGGGCAGATCAAGCACAACGGCGACGGCAGCACCGCGCAACGCAGCGCAGTAGCCCCGCCAGGGGACGGTGCACGCAAGACGAAGCCGACGGTCGGCTATCCGGTCACCCATCGCATCGCACAACGCGGTGGCGTGAAAACGCTAGAGCGCGCCTGCTTTGCCTGCGGCTGCGGCGTGCACCACGGCGAGGGGTCATAGCGCCGAAAAACGTTTGCGCTTGAGCGTGGGCTTGTCGCCGCTTTTGCTGGCGACGTGTGTCGCGCCCGGCGGTAGCGGGCCTTGGCCTTCGTGCAGCTGGCCGTGCTGGCGCAGGCTTTCGGCGTAGGTTGATGCTTCCGCATCGGCCGCTGGGCCGGTAGGCGGGCAGCGGGCCTTGCGCGATTTTTCAGGGGGTTTGCGCGCGGTCATGGCGGTACTTCCGATATGGCGACCATGGCCATTAGCCTAGACCAGCGCGCGTTGTGAGAGTGTCATGGCGTCAGCGGGGCCAGAGAACATCTTCAGATTCAAACGAAAATGTTCTTTGGGGCACATGGGGAGGAGCGAACAGCCCGCAGGTGATTGAGCCGTCCTTACGATAGCCAAACCCTGCCACTCGGGAGTCTTCCATTGCGCCCCTGGCAACATCAGAAAATTCCTACCCCACGACACGGCCTTCCCCTATATCGCGGACACCCACCCGGCCGAGATGATCTCCGCGCCCCGTCATGACGACGGGCGCCAACCAATAAGGAGATTGACCGTGTCCCAGAACCTCGTATCCCTCGACATCACCGACGCCCAGGTGGCCACCGCCCTCGACGCCCTGACGCACTCGAAAACGCGCTCACCGGCTTCATCTCCCTGGACAACGACGACCGCCGCAGCCTGACCAAGATGGGCCAGAAATCCGAGTTCTTCTGCCGCCAGGCCCTCAGCGTCCTCGCCCAGAACCC
>JAKFDG010000427.1:0-1719 GCA_036677285.1 Pseudoxanthomonas sp. | reverse complement strand
CGCACGGGCACAACCTGGCGATCATCGAAGGCGTGCTGCGGGCGATGCGCGAACGCGGCTACAGCGCGATCCTGCCGGAGCAACTGCAACAACCGTAGGAGCGACGTAAGTCGCGACCGAAATGTTGCGGCGGTGACCCATCGCGACTTACGTCGCTCCTACAAAGACGACGCAGGTTTGCTCGCCACGATCAGCCAGTTGTTGAACGGCGTGTTGCCGTACAGCGGCGAGAACGTGGTTTCCAAACCGGCGGCAACCAGTCGTGCCCGCAACGCCTCGGCATCCGGATAGCATCGCGGACGCGACTGCATCCAGCCGATCAGGTTGGCCAGGCGGTCGGTGATGCGGCTGGTCTGGCCGCGGCGGCTGTCGTCGCCCAGCGCGGCGCGGATCACCAGTCGCGCCCCGGGCCCGAGCATCGCGACCGCGCCCGCGATCACGCCTTCCTGCGCCGGCGCGTCCAGATATTGAAGGACGTCCAGGATCGCCACGCTGCCGTGGTGCGCGGGCAGGCCATGGGCGAGGTCGACGACGCCGAAATGCGCGCCACTCAACCCTGCCCGCTTCGCCACGTCGCCTGCACGCGCGATCTTGGCCGCGTCGTTGTCCACGCCGCGGTACGCCAGCGATTGCCCGTCCATGCGCAACGCATGGGCGAGCAATCCCAGGCCGCAACCCAGGTCCAGCAGCGGCGCAACGCTGCCGCGCAACGCCTGCAGCACGCCGGGATACAGCGGATCGCTGCCGAGTTTGGCGCGGGTGTAGTAGTAGTCCCAGCGATTGCCGAGCGGATGCCTTGGCAGGTAGGCGCGGGCGATGCGGATCGCCGTGGCGCGGTCGAACGGCTGCGTCGCCGATGCGTTCACTGCGTCGTTTCCAGCAGCGTGCGCGCCAGGGGCAGGGCCAGGCGCGTCCATTCCGCGTACATCGCCGCCGACGGATGCAGGCAGTCCTCGACCAGCATTTCCACTTCGCCGCCGCGCGCACGGCTGAGCGGGGTGATGTCGATGAAGGCCACTGCGCGATGCGCGCAGACTTCGCGCGCGGCCTGGTTGTAGGCATCGATTTCGTCGGCGATGCGCGCCGTATCGCGCTGCTGGCCACGCGCGAACGGGGTCACGCCCCAATCGGGGATCGACAACACCAGCACACGCTCGTGGCGCCATTGCGCGAAACCGATCGCACGCTCGAGCAGACCGGAGAACTGGTGGCGGTACTCGTCCACGCTGCGTCCGCGATACTGGTTGTTGACCCCGATCAACAGGCTGACCAGGTCGTACTCGGCCAGCGGATGCGCCGCGTCGATCGCCGCATCCAGTTCGTCGGTGGTCCATCCGGTCCGGGCGATGATCGACGGATCGGACATCGCGAAACCTCCCGCGCGCAATGCCTGCGCCAGCTGCATCGGCCAACGGCCTGCTTCGGGAACGCCTTCGCCGATGGTGTACGAGTCGCCGAGGGCGAGGTAGCGCAGCTCGGGGACCAGGCTGGTGGTCTTTGCTTGGAAGGTTTCAGCCATTTGCTTGCCCGTCGTCCCGGATGTCTTCAACAGCGAAGCTGGTCAAGCCGGGATGACAGGCAAGAAATTCACGCCGCCGCTGGCCGCGACTTCGCCTTGATCGGCACGACCTTGGCCACCGCCTCGGCGCGGCGCGTGAGGACGCGGTCGATGCGCGCGAACACCTCGCGCATGACCTGCGCTTCCGGCAGCAGGGTCAC
>JAKFDG010000426.1:0-6208 GCA_036677285.1 Pseudoxanthomonas sp. | reverse complement strand
CCGTGCGCCTGGCCGTCGACGATTTCCGGGCCGACGATTTCCGCCAGCATCAATCCCGGCGTGTGCCCATCGCTGTAGCTGAAGCGCACGGCGGAACCGAGCACCCGCGAGTATTCACCCTCAACGATCTCCAGGCGGCCGCTGGCTTCGAGCAAATCCTGCAACTCCGGGATGAAACTGGCGCGGTCGCGCGGATGTGGATGGCGCGCGCGCTGCCAGTGCTGCGCGCCGACCACGTAAGTTGCGTTCGGGAACAGTAGCTCGGGCCCCCTGCCCTCGGCCCACGGCGCCAGCAATCCGCCGGCATGGTCGAAATGCAGGTGGCTCAAGACCACGACGTCGATGTCCTCGTGTTCGAAACCGGCCCCACGCAATGAATCGAGGAGCACGTGCTGCGCTTCCTGCACGCCATAGCGTTCGCGCAGCTTTGGTTCGAAGAAGGCGCCGATGCCGGTCTCGAACAGCACGGTCTTGCCGTTGAGCGGGCTGGCCAGCAGGGCGCGGCATGCGAGGGAAATGCGGTTCTCAGCGTCCGGCGGCGACCACTTTTCCCACATCGCGCGCGGCGCGTTGCCGAACATCGCGCCGCCGTCGAGCTTCTGCGAGTTGCCGAGGATGGACCAGAGTTTCATGCGTGGATCTTAGCGTCGTGGGCGTTAAGGCAGGGGGAAGCGCCGCGGCTCAGTCGCGTTCCGCAGTCGCCGAGAAGTAGAAAGTGAAGGCGCCCTTGCCTTCGTCGGCGGCCTTCACCGTGATAGGCGCCAGCGCACCGGCGGAGGTCAGCCAACCCTCACCCCGCGCCAGCGGCTCGCTCGCGTTCTTGAACCAGCCGCTGCGCCAGCCCTTGATCGTGACCGGAATGCGCTTGCCTGGCATCAGCTCGAGCGTGGCATGTGCATCGCGATCCTCGGATACCACCACGATGTTGCGGCCGCCTTCCGAGGTCATCGATTCCTGTTCGAATACGAACAGGGGCTGGCCATCGGCCTCGATGGCGAAGCGCCAATCCGCATCGCCGACCGCGCCGTCCTGTTGCACGGCGACGCGTCGCAGTTGCAGGCGTAGGTCCTGTGGCTGCGCGGGCTTCGCCGGTTCCGGCTTCGCAGGCTTGGTGCTGGTCACGATCGCAGGCGGCGCGGCATCGGACTTCAGATCGTTGCGGACGTTGATGTAGACCGTGGTGAGCGCGGCGATCAGTGCCGCAGCGCCGGTGAGGACGGCAGGCAGGACATGGATGACCGGTTTTTTCTCGTTGTCCGCCACGCGGAAGGCCTGCTGGAAGAATGATAGGTTGGCGCGGATTTTATCGCTGTTCCGCACCCTTCATGCGGTTTGATGCTCAGGGTGCGGGAGTCAGCTCGACCCTGGCCTCGCCGACCGGGTTGCGCGGGTCGGTTCCGCCCGACAGCGTGTTGGCCTTGCGGTCCCACATCACCGTCTGCAGGTTTCCCCACGGACGTTCGGCGACGTTGACCGTATGTCCCATCTTCTGCAACGCGGCCACGGTCGCGGCATCCAGTGCGCCGGCCTCGGCCGAGATCGCGTCCGGGTACCACTGGTGGTGGATGCGCGGGCGCGCGGCCACCGCCTGCGCGTCCAGGCCTTCGTCGTAGGACAGGATGCCCAGCAGCACCTGGGTGATGATGCGGCTGCCGCCCGGCGCGCCGATGGCAATCACCTTGTCGCCGGTTTCCACGAAGCTCGGCGTCATCGAACTGAGCATGCGCTTGCCCGCGACCGGCGCGTTGGCCTCGAAACCCATCACCCCGAATGCGTTGGGCGTACCGGGCCTGAGCGCGAAGTCGTCCATCTCGTTGTTGAGCAGCACGCCGGTGCCGGGCGCGACCAGCCCGGAACCGTACAGCAGGTTCACGGTCTGGGTGGTGGAGACGCGGTTGCCTTCGACGTCGATGATGGAGAAGTGCGTGGTTTCCTCGTCCTCCAGCGGCGCCGGCGTGGCCGGCAGCAGTTCGCTGGGCGTGGCCTTGTCCGGATGGATGGTGGCGCGCAGGCCTGCGGCGTAGTCGCGGCTGAGCAGGCGCGCCAGCGGGATCTTCACGAAGTCCGGATCGCCCAGGTAGATGGTGCGATCACGGTAGGCACGGCGCATCGCCTCGACCAGGATGTGGGTACGGTGCGCGGCGTCCAGTTTCGACAGGTCCCAGCCATCCACCATCTGCAGGATTTCCGCCATCGCCACGCCACCCGAGGACGGCGGAGGCGCGGTGGTGATGTGCATGCCGCGATAGTCGAACTTGATCGGATCGCGCTCGACCACTCGGTAGCCGGCCAGTTCGCGCGCGGTCCAGTGGCCGCCTTCGTCCTTGACGCTCTTCAGCAGCTTCTTCGCCACCTCGCCGCGATAGAAACCGTCGAAGCCCTGCTGTGCCAGCAGCTCCAGCGTGCGCGCTAGGTCCGGCTGCTTGAGGGTCTCGCCGACCTTGGGGCCGTCGCCATCGGCCAGGAACACCGCGCGCGTGCCGGGATAGCGCTCCATCACCTCGCGTCGCGAGCCATAGCCCTTTTCCAGGCGCGCATAAACAGGGAAGCCTTCGCGCGCCAGGCGGATCGCCGGCGCCAGCGTGGTTTTCAGCGGCAGCTTTCCGTACCTCTGCGAGAGATGCACCAGCGCCGCCGGCAGGCCGGGGATCGCGGACGACCATGGACCGTTTTCCGAACGGTTGCGGTCCAGTTCGCCTTTTGCATCGAGGAAGGCGGCAGGCGTCGCGGACGCCGGCGCGGTCTCGCGCGCATCCACGAACACGTCCTTGCCGGTGCGTGCATCGTGCAGCAGGAAGAAACCGCCACCGCCGATACCGGAACTGATCGGCTCCACGACGGAAAGCGTGGCCGATACCGCGACTGCCGCATCGAAGGCGTTGCCGCCGACGCGCAGCATTTCGAAGCCCGCCTCGGTAGCCAATGCATGGCCACTGGCGATGGCTGCGCCCGGCGGGTGGGCTGCGTGGTTGGAGCGTGCGGCATCTGCGGCGAAGGCAGAAGGTAGGATGGCCAGCGTCAGTGCGATGGCTACGATGCTGCGGAATCTCACGAATGCTCCTGCTTCAAGCGGCTTGCTGCAGCCGGCGCAGTTTCGCCAGCAGGTCCTGTTGGCTTTCCGGGTGCGCCGGATCGGGGTCGATGCATTCCACCGGGCAGACGACCACGCATTGCGGTTCGTCGAAGTGACCCACGCATTCCGTGCAGCGCGCCGGATCGATCACATAGATGGTTTCGCCCATCGTGATCGCCTGGTTGGGACAGGCGGGCTCGCAGACATCGCAGTTGACGCAGAGCTCGTTGATCTTCAGTGACATTTCAATGCATCACAGACACTGGATCCCCGCGTTCGCGGGGATGACGATCCGGCAAAGGCGTGGCCGCAGTGCGGCCACGCGCCGGATCGTCACTTGGCTTCGACGAAGACGTAGTCGGCGCCGGTAGGGGCGACCACGGCCTTGACCCGTTCGCCATCGGCGGCGTCGCCGATGAAGACGACTTTGACGTTCTCCATGGTGTTGACCGGCACGCCGGTGAACGCCTCCACCACGATATCCGCCATCTTGGCCGACTCGGGCGAGCCGAAGGCGACCAGGTTGCCGCCGACGATGCCACGGGCAATCCCGTTCTTGGCCTGCTCCAGCTGGCGATCGTACTTGGCCTGGAATTCAGGATCGGCCTGCGTCGGCAGGTAGTAGAGGAACGGCTGGTTTCTGATTTCGCCCATATTGCGCATCACCACCTCGGACAGGTAGGCGCGCCAACCGGCATCGTCGGTCTTGGCCGGCACGACCAATGCAGTCGGCGCGGCTTCCACGGGGGCGGCCTCTTCCTTCTTGCAGGCCGCGAACGGCAGCACCAGGCAGGCGGCCAGCAGCAGGCGTTTGGTGATCTTCATCGGTGTGTTCCCTCCAGTGGGTCTTGCGGTGATGGTAAGGCGAGAATCATGCATCTCTGAATCAGCGAACAGCATTTCGCTGCCATTGGGCCTGCAGCGCGGCGGCCACGGCAGGTGGCACGAAATCGGAAACGTCGCCCCCCAGACGGGAGATTTCGCGCACCAGCGAAGAGGAAATGAACCCGTATTGCTCGGCCGGGGTCAGGAACAGGGTTTCCACTTCGGGAATCAGGTGCCGGTTCATGCTCGCCAACTGGAATTCGTATTCGAAGTCCGAGACCGCGCGCAAGCCGCGCAGCAGCACTCCGCCGCCGACTTCCTCCACGAAATGCGCCAGCAGCGAATCGAAGCCGCGCACTTCCACGTGCGGATGGCGGGCGACGGCTTCGCGCGCCAGGCGCACGCGCAGGTCCAGCGGCAGGGTCGGGCCTTTACCCGGGCTTTCGGCGATGCCGATGATCAGGCGCTCGAACAGCGGCGCAGCCCGGTCGATGAGGTCGATATGGCCGTTCGTGATCGGGTCGAACGTGCCGGGGTAGACCGCAATACGGGTGCGCGTCACGCTCATTCAGGGACTGCCACGGAATCGTCGCCGTTCAGTGTATCAGCGCCGCGCCGACCGGGGCCACGATAGAGGGCGAAACGCACCTCGCGGGTGCGGCCTTCGCGATGCAGTGCCCATTCGGGGGGCGGCGACGGCGCCCTGTCCTCGGGCGATTCCAGGTACAACCAAGCGCCGGGCGCGAGCGTGGGCAATAGCACTGCCATTGTCTTTTCCCACAAGTCCTCGCCGAACGGCGGATCGACGAAGGCCAGGTCGAAGCCCGCCTCCTTTTGCCGCCCAAGCCAAGTGACGGCATCGCCCTGGACCACTTCGACCGAGGATTGGGCCGACAGCCGCGTGGCCGTCTCGCGCAATGCCTGGGCCAGTGTCGCATCGCGCTCCACCAGCACCGCATGCGCCGCGCCGCGCGAGATCGCTTCCAGCCCCAATGCGCCGGTGCCGGCGAAAAGATCGAGCACGCGCATTCCCGGCAGCGTGGGCATCAGCCAGTTGAACAGGGTCTCGCGCACCCGATCACTGCTCGGGCGCAGGCCCGGGCTGGCGGGAACCGCCAGGCGCGTGCCGCGCCAGCGTCCGCCGATGATGCGCACGCTGCCGGTCGTTGCAGGTTTGCGGCCGGGTTTCATCGGGGCTTGCAGGAGGCGGGTGATAACATGCCGCCCATTCTCCGCGATTGCCTGTGTCATGGTCAGCTGGTTCCGACGCAAGAAGCCCGACGCGCCCGCGAGCCTGCTCGAAACGCAGACCCAGGCGCCCCAGGAAGTCCCCATCTCCGACCCACTGCCGCCGCCCGCTGCGGTGGAAACGCCTGCGCCGGAGGTGCTGCCACCCGCCGCGGCCGGCAAGCCCGGCTGGCGCGAACGCCTGCGCGGCAGCGGTTTCGCCCGAGGCCTGGGCGGATTGTTCTCGCGCAATCCCAAGCTCGACGACGACCTGCTGGATGAAATCGAGACCGCGCTGATCAGCGCCGACGTCGGCGTGCCCGCGACCACGGCCCTGGTCGAAGGCCTGCGCAGGCGCATGAAGGCGCGCGAGTTCGCCGATGCCAACGGATTGCTCAAGTCCCTGCGCGCCGAACTGATCGCGCTGCTGGCCCCGGTGGCGCAACCGCTGCGGGTCGACGCTTTCGCCAAACCTTTCGTCGTGCTCACCGTCGGCGTCAACGGCGTCGGCAAGACCACCACCATCGGCAAGCTCGCCCGCCGCTTCAAGGAAGATGGCCACACGCTGATGCTGGCCGCCGGCGATACCTTCCGTGCCGCCGCAGTGGCGCAACTGCAAGCCTGGGGCGAACGCAACGGCGTACCCGTCATCGCCCAGGGCCAGGATGCCGATGCGGCCTCGGTGGCGTTCGACGCACTGCAGGCGGCCAAGGCGCGCGGCATGGAAGTGCTGATCGCCGACACCGCCGGGCGCCTGCATACGCAACAGGGCCTGATGGCCGAACTGGGCAAGATCCGCCGCGTACTGGCCAAGCTCGACCCGAGCGCCCCGCACGAAGTGCTGATGGTGATCGACGGCACCACAGGGCAGAACGCGCTGTCGCAATTGCGCCAGTTCCATGCCGCGGTCGGCGTCACCGGCCTGGTCGTGACCAAGCTGGACGGTACCGCCAAGGGCGGCGTGGTATTCGCGCTGGCGCGCGAGTTCGGCATCCCGATCCGCTACGCCGGAATCGGCGAGCGTTCCGAGGATCTGCGCGTGTTCGACGCCGAGGCTTTCGTCGATGCGCTGCTGCCGGAAGC
>JAKFDG010000425.1:0-3178 GCA_036677285.1 Pseudoxanthomonas sp. | reverse complement strand
CCGCGCGACTACGTGGAAGCCATGCTGCAGCAGCCGGAATGGCGCCCCGGCGATATCTTCATGGCCTGCGCGCTGGCCCAGGCTGTCGCCCAACCCTGTCGCGCCGTGGTGCGCGAATGGTCGCGCGACCACGCCGACGGATGGGCAGGTGTGGCCCGACGCCTGCAGGCCAGGCCAGGCTCCACGCCCTACCGGGAACTGCGCCAGGACATCCGCGAGAGTTATGCGCGCTGGGCGCGTCCGATCACCAGATAGGGCGATGCCGCGGAGCCGCCGGCATTCCCCTTGCCCTCGCGCAAGCCGCCGCCGGTTCGCGTAAGCGGCATGGCCTCGTACAATGCCGCCCGATGATCGCCCCGCTGCCCCTTCCGCCCGCGCAACTGCGCCTCTCCGTCGCCCCGATGATGGACTGGACAGATTCCCACTGCCGGGTCTTCCACCGCCTGCTGGCGCCGCATGCGCGCCTGTACACCGAGATGGTCCACGCGCAGGCGGTGATCCATGGCGATCGCGACCGCCTGCTCGGATTCGATCGCAGCGAACATCCGGTGGCCTTGCAACTGGGCGGCAGCGAACCCGCGGCGCTTGCCCAGGCAGCGCATATCGGCCAGGAATGGGGTTATGACGAGATCAACCTCAACGTCGGTTGTCCCTCCGACCGCGTGCAGGCAGGTCGCTTCGGCGCCTGCCTGATGAAGGAACCGGCGCTGGTGGCCGACAGCATCGCCGCCATGATCGCCGCGGTGGAGGTGCCGGTGACGGTGAAATGCCGCTTGGGCGTGGACGAGGAAGAGGACTACGGACGGTTCCTGGATTTCATCGACACCGTGGCCGCCGCGGGTTGCCGGATCTTCTTCGTGCACGCGCGCAAGGCCTGGTTGCAGGGCCTGTCGCCGAAGGAGAACCGCGAGATACCGCCGTTGCGTTATGACTGGGCCTACCGCCTGAAACGGGAACGGCCGCAATTGACCATCGCGGTCAACGGCGGCATCGATGCCATCGAGGACGTGCAAGGCCACCTGCAGCATACCGATGGAGTGATGCTGGGACGTGCGGCCTACCATGATCCCTACCTGTTGCATCGGCTCGACGTCGCGCTGTTCGGCGGCGAACTGCGCACCCGCACGGAGCTGTTGCGCGCCATGCGTCCGTATGTCGAAGCCAAGCTGGGGCAGGGCGCCGCGCTGAAACACATCAGCCGCCACGTGCTGGGCCTGTTCCACGGACAGCCCGGAGGCCGCGCCTTCCGGCAGGTCCTGAGCGAGGGCGCGCACAGGCCGGGTGCCGACTGGTCGCTGCTGGAGCAGGCGCTAGCGCCCACCGGTTATCCCTTGCGCCCCGCGGCGTAATCGCTTCTTGAAGGCCACGGCATGATCACCCGCGACACTTCGGATTTCCTCTCCCTTGCGCGTGGTTGCGACCGCGATTTCGGCCCGGCCACCGCCAAGGCCGCATTCCTGGTGTCGCCGGAAGGGTTCGCCCGTGCCGAACAGTCCGCGGCCGACAACCGTTACATGGCCGCGGCCGCGGCGTTCGATCCCGATGCCGCGCTCAACCAGCATCGCGGCTTGCAGCGCGCGTTGGCCAGTGAACTCCCGGTGCTCTGCTTCGCCGGCGATGCGCAGACGCCGGATGCGGTTTTCCCCAACAACATATTCGCTACCGTGCCAGGGCGTTCGATCATCGGGCGCATGCGCCACCAGGTGCGCCAGCGCGAGGCCAATCGCCCCGACATCCGCGATTTCTTCCAGCACGTCCTGGGCTACAGGGAAACCGACCTCTCCCTGCAGCCGCATCCCGCGGAGCTGACCGGCGCACTGGTGATCGATCGTGCCCGCGGACTGGGTTTTTGCGGGTTGTCCGAGCGTTGCGACGAGGCGGGCGCCGCGCGCATGCATGAAGCCTTCGGCTTGCGCGCCACCTTGATGTTCGACCTGGCCGACGGCGAATACCACACCAACGTGGTGCTGGCACTGCTGGCCGGCCGGGCCGCATTGGTCTGCCCGGAGGGCTTCGCCGATGGCGAAGTGGTGGAAGCCATCGATCGGCTCTATGCGCCGCATGCCATCCACCTGTCACCGGCAGAGCACGCCGCCTTCGTCGGCAACGCGATTTCGCTGGCGCAGGATTCGGTGTGGATGAGCGCCGCGGCCGATGCCGCGCTGACCACGGCCACGCGATCCTCGCTTGAGGCGGCCGGGTTCGCGGTCCGCAGCGTGGCCTTGGACGCGATCGAGGCCGCTGGCGGCTCGCTCCGATGCTGTGTGGCTGAGATTTTCTGAGCCCGTCAAACTGAACGGCCGTTCCGGGGCTGTGGATAAGTTCAGATCGGATTCACCGCTTCAGCCCAAAGATTCGCCTCCACACACCGTCAGGCACGGCTCGGCTCCCGTTCATTCAGGGAAGCCGAAATCCGTTACGATTCCGTTATGCGTTTTCTGTCCCGCTCATTGCTGTCAATCTCCCTGCTCGCCGCCTTGTCCGCTTCGGCCTCAGCCGCGTGGGCGCAGTCCGGCCGTGGCGGGCAGCGCGAACGGCCGGAAACGCCGCCTGTCCGCCTGGAAGAGCCGCGCCCGCCATCCCGCGCGCAAAGTTCCTCGTCGCTGTCCGATGCGGTGCGTCGGGTCCAGCGCGAGACCGGCGGCCAGGTCCTGGGCGCCGAACGCGTCCAGTTCGATGGTCGCGACATCAACCGGATCAAGGTCATCGATGATCGTGGCCGGGTCCGTTACATGGATGACGACCCGCAGCGCACGCGGGATTCGTCCGAGCGTCGTCGCATGGATCCGCCGCGCGACCAGGAACAGCCGCGTGCACGCGGCGATAACCCGCGCAAGCCGTAATCTGTCGCACCATCCTTGGCCAGTAGGCCGCCTAGCTCACAGGGAGAGTCCATGCGTATTTTGCTGGTCGAAGACGAAGCACCCCTCCGCGAAACCCTGGCGGCACGCCTGAAACGCGAAGGTTTTGCCGTCGATGCCGCCCAGGATGGCGAAGAAGGCCTGTACATGGGTCGTGAAGTGCCGTTCGATGTCGGCATCATCGATCTGGGCCTGCCCAAGATGTCGGGCATGGAGCTGATCAAGGCGCTGCGCGACGAGGGCAAGAAATTCCCGGTGCTGATCCTGACCGCGCGTTCGAGCTGGCAGGACAAGGTAGAAGGCCTCAAGCAGGGCGC
>JAKFDG010000424.1:0-2019 GCA_036677285.1 Pseudoxanthomonas sp. | reverse complement strand
GGCATAGACCTTGTTCGGGTTCTTGCGATCTGCGACCAGGTGGTAGGCGCGGGGGAAGATGGTGTTGATCGCCGGCAGATTGGTCGGCACCCAGGTGGCGCCGTTGTCCGTGGTGTAGGACGGCACCGAGTTGCCGGGCGCCCAGACCGCCCTGTTGCGTGCGGTGACGGCGATGCTCGCTTCCCCACCCTTGTTTTCCGCGACGCCCGGCGGGTAGGTGGCGAACTGGGCCCAGGTGTTGCCGCCGTCGCCGGACCACACGCCGTAGCCGGTGCTGGTGCCCAGGACGACGCCAATGGTGGCCATGTACTGCGGGTCGGACCACGCCATGTCGGCAGCGAAGCCGTTGCTCCAACTGGTGGCCGGCGTCAGCGTCGGCTTGGTCGCGAGGTTGGTGTGCACCCAGGTGCCGACATCACCCATACTGTTGATGACGGTGTACGTGGCGCCGGCCGGCGGAGTGGCCAGGCCCAGGACGGCCGTCTCCTCGATGCCGTCGTTCAGCTCGACCCAGCTCGGCGTGGCCGAGGACGCGTTGCGCGTTTCCCAGACGCCGCCGCCATGGCCGTACAGGATGTGATCCCGGTTGGCAGGATTGATCTCGATGTCGTCGGGCCAGCCCCAGAAGGCCGCGTCGGCCGGCGTATGCGGCATGGTGGCCGCGATCTCGCGCCAGTTGCGGCCGGCATCGTCGGACAGCCGGATGATTTGCTGGCCGCTGAAGCTGCCCCAGGTGTTGGTCACACCCAGCGCAATGCGCGTGGTCGCGCCGGTGCCGGAGACCGACACGCCGCCGTAGCCAGCCGAGTCGTTGCTGTTGAGCAAGGTCCAGTTGCTGCCGTCAAACTTGTAGAAACGGGCGGGACCGCCGGCGCCCGGGCCGGTCTCCTTGGTGAAGGCCACATAGAACATGCCGTCTGCGGCGCGCACCATGTGCGGGATGTGATAGCCGGAGATCGGGACTGAGACCGGGGTCCACGAGGCGCCGCCGTTGCTGGACTTGTACAGGTTCGAGGCCAGGCCCGCTGTCTGGACGTAGTCCGGCGCGATGGGGGCGTAGATCGTCTGGGTGGCCGTGCCGCTGCCCTTGGTGCCGGTGTCGTAGACGACCGTCTCGACGCCCATCGCGCTGCCGATGCCCAAGGCATTGACCTGGTCCTGGGTCAACTTGGCGCTCGACAGCGACGTGACCTGGGCCCAGGTGAGACCGGAGTCGACGCTCTTCCACAGGCCGGCCGTGCGCGTGGCGTAGAACAGCGTCGACGGCTTGTTGGGATCGACCATCAGGCGTTCACCGATGGCGCGGCCGGGGTTGTTGCCGCCTAGCGGGAAGGGCAGGGTGACGTAGGTCCATTGGTCACCGCGGTTGCTGGAGATGTACAGGCGGCCGTTGCCTTCGGACGTGTACATGCCGGCGCCCATGTAGACGAGCTGGTCGTTGTTCGGATCGACGGCCATGGTCTCCACGCCATGGAAACGGGCCTCGCCTCCACCGAAGCCCAGGCCGTCGGTGATGGGCACCCAGGACGAAGTCAGCTGGTTCCAGCGGTAGGCGCCACCGATGTCGGTGCGCGCGTACAGCAGGTTGGCCGTGGTCGGGTGGAAGACCAGGCCGCTGACGTAGCCGCCGCCGCCGAACTTAACGCTGTTCCAGGTCTTGCCCTTCAGCCTCGCTGGGAGTGGGCCTGCCATTACTCGCTGCGGCGTCGCAGCGGCTGCGGCTCTGGGCGTGGGCGCGGGAGGTGACGACGTTGTGCCGCCACCTCCGCAGGCCGGCAGGCCGGCCACCATGCCGAACAGAACGGACAGGGCCACCACGCCGCGCAGATATCGTTGTGTCATCGCTTGCTCCACTTCGGTTCAGGAGATGAGTAATGGTCTTGAAGAGAGGGCGCCGCAGGCCGTCCCCGCCACCGCGGGCCAGGCCTCAGCGGCAATCCCGACGAGTGTTTTCATCTGCGCCATCTTCTTATGCCAGGCCGTTGCCGCGAATCTTCAGGACGATGGCGATCGATCCGG
>JAKFDG010000423.1:0-9923 GCA_036677285.1 Pseudoxanthomonas sp. | reverse complement strand
CCGGAGGAAATCAGCGGCAGGGTCAAGCCCTTGGTCGGCAGCAGACCGAGGTTGACGCCGATGGAAACGAAACTCTGCAGGCTGATCCACAAGGCCACGCCGAAGGCACAATAACCGGCGAAGTGGCGACGCATTTCCACGCAACGTACGCCGACCCAGAACGCACGGCCGACCAGCAGCGCGTACAGGCCGATCACCAGGCAGATGCCGACGAAGCCGAGCTCCTCACCGATGACCGCGAGGATGAAATCGGTATGCGCTTCCGGCAAGTAGGCCAGTTTCTGCACCGACGCGCCCAAACCGACGCCGAACCATTCGCCGCGACCCACCGCCATCAACGCGTTGGCCAACTGGTAGCCGCTGTTGAACGGATCGGCGAAGGGATCCATGAACGAAGTGACCCGCCGCATCCGGTAAGGCTCGAGGATCACGAGTGCCGCCAGTGCGGGCAGCAACAAGGCCACCGGCGCGAACATGCGCGGCATGTGCGCGCCGCCCAGCACCAGCATGCCGGCAGTGATCGCCAGGATCAGCGACAGCGAACCGAAGTCCGGCTGCAACATCAGCAACGCCATCAGGCCCAGGGCCACGCCGAGGGGCTTGAGCATCGCGATCCAGGTGGCGTTGACCTCGTCGCGGAAACGCACCAGGTAGCTCGACAGCCACACGATGTAGAGCAGCTTCACCGCCTCGACCGCCTGGAACTTTGAAATGCCCAGGTTCAACCAGCGGCGCGCGCCATTGACGCTGCTGCCCAGGCCGGGGATGAACACCGCAAGCAGCAATCCGAAGCACGCCAGCAGCAGCAGCTGGTTGTATTGCTCGACGGTCTTCAGTTCGGTGCGCATCGCCCACCACGCCAGGCCGATGCCGACGCCGAGGAACACGAGATGGCGGGTGAGGAAGTAGAACGGGCCCACGCCCAGGCCTTCGCCGATGGCGATGGAACTGGAGGCGACCATGACCACGCCCAGGCTGGCCAGCGCCAGCGCGGCGCCGACCAGCCATGGATCGTAGCGGCCGCCGATGGCTTCGAGTCGGGTGGCCTGGCGCGGGGCGTCGTTCATCAGCGCACCTTCAACGTGGCCAGGCCGACGAGTACCAGAACCACCGAAATGATCCAGAAGCGCACGATCACCCGCGGCTCCGGCCAGCCCTTCAGTTCGAAGTGGTGATGGATGGGCGCCATGCGGAACACGCGCTTGCCGGTGAGCTTGAACGACGCCACCTGGATCATCACCGACAAGGTCTCGATGACGAAGATGCCGCCCATGATCACCAGCACCAGTTCCTGGCGGACGATCACCGCGACCGTTCCCAATACCGCGCCCAGGGCCAACGCGCCGATGTCGCCCATGAACACCATGGCCGGATACGTGTTGAACCACAGGAACCCGAGTCCCGCGCCGGCGATGGCCGCGCAGATGATCACCAGTTCGCCGGCGCCCGGCACCTGCGGGATCTGCAAGTAGGCCGAGAACACCGCGTTGCCCGAGGCATAGGCGAACACGCCGAGCGCGCAGGCGACCAGCACGGTGGGCATGATCGCCAGGCCGTCGAGACCGTCGGTCAGGTTCACCGCATTGGAGAAGCCGACGATCCAGAAGTAGGCGATGGCGATGAAGCCGATGCCCGCCAGCGGCAAGGCGACGCTCTTGATCATCGGAATGTAGAACGTGGTCGACGCGGGAACCGACGGATCGGCGGTCATGAACAGGAAAATGCCCGCGGCCAGTCCGAAGATCGACTGCAGCAGGTATTTCCAGCGTGACTTCAATCCGTTGGGATCGCGTTTGACGATCTTGATCCAGTCGTCGTACCAGCCGATCGCGCCGAAGGCCAGCATGACCAGCAGCACCACCCACACGTAGCGGTTGCGCAGGTCGCCCCACAGCAGCACCGACAGCAGCACTGTCATCAGGATCAGTGCGCCACCCATGGTCGGCGTACCGGCCTTGGTGAAATGGGTCTGCGGCCCGTCCTGGCGGATCGGCTGGCCGCCCTTGAATTGGGCCAGCCGGCGGATCACCGCGGGACCCATCCACAGGGACAGGAACAGCGCGGTCAGCGCCGCGAGGATGCCGCGGAAGGTCAGGTAGCCGAACAGCCCGAACAGGCTTTCCAGCTGCTGCAACCAGCGCGTGAGTTCAAGCAGCATGCGATGTGCCCTCCCCTGTGGACAGCAATGCAGTGACGACGCGATCCATGGCGCTGCCGCGCGAACCTTTGACCAGGCAGCGCACGCCGTTTGGCTGGGTCGCCTGCTGCAGGTCCTTGCGCAGCGCGTCGGCCAGCGCCGCGTGCGAATCGAAGCTGCGCGCGCCCTCACCGAACGCCATCGCCGCCGCGGTGCTGAGCGGACCCAGCGTGTACAGGCGGCGAATCCCGGCGGCCTTGGCGCGACGCCCGGCTTCGGCATGCAGCGCTTCCCCCCCGGCGCCGAGTTCGCGCATATCGCCCAGCACCAGCCAAGCCTCGCCACCCGCGGCGGCAAGCATGTCGATGGCGGCATTGAGCGAACCCGGATTGGCGTTGTAGCTGTCGTCGATCAGCACCGCGCCGTTGGGCAGGGTGCGCGCGATCTGCCGACCCGGCACCGGCTTGGCCGCGGCCAGCCCTTCGGCGATCATTGCCAGCGCCACCCCGCAGGCCAATGCCAGCGAGGCCGCGGCGAGCGCATTGAGTATGTTGTGCCGGCCCGCCAGCGGCAGGGCGATGGCGGCCTCGCCCTGCGGCGTGGCCAGGATGAAATGCGAACCGTCTCCACTGCCGCGGATGTCGCGCGCGGTCACGTCCGCGCTGGCTTCCAGGCCGAAGCGGAGGATGCGCTTGCCGGCGGCACAGCGGGTGAAGTATTCGGCGAAGGCGTCGTCGGCGTTGATCACCGCCACGCCATCGGCAGCAAGCGCGGAGTAGATCGCGCCCTTGGTCTCCGCCACGCCCATCAGACTGCCCATGCGTTCCAGGTGCGCCGGGGCGATGTTGTTCACCAGCGCGACGTGCGGGGTGACGATATCGGTCAGGTAGGCGATATCGCCGGGCTTGCCCGCGCCCATTTCGTAGATGGCGAAATCGGCGTCGTCGGGCGCGTCGATCACCGCCAGCGGCAGGCCGATCTCGTTGTTGCGGTTGCCCGGGTTGAAATAGCTGTTGCCGGCGCGCTGCAGGATCGCCTGGGCCAGGGTCTTGACGCTGGTCTTGCCGTTGCTGCCGGTGATGGCCACGACCTTGGCGTTGCGGCCAAGCTGGATGCCGGTGGCAATGCGCGCCAGGGCAAGCTGGCTATCGCCGACGATGATCTGCGGCAAGTCGACTTCCACCGCATGCTCGACCATCAGCGCGCCGGCATTGCGCATGGCGGCGTCGTAGGCGAAGTCGTGGCCGTCGAAACGCTCGCCGCGCAGGGCCACGTAAAGGCTGCCTGGCATAAGGTTGCGGGTATCGTTGGTCATGGACTCGACGGCGATGTCGTCGCCGTGCAGTTCGCCGTTGGCCCAGTGGGCAAGCAGGGAGAGCGGCAGGCGCTTCATGTGCGCGCCTCCAGCGCCTGCAGCGCAATGGCGGTGTCGTCGAAGGGATGCTTGATACCGTTGATTTCCTGGTAAGGCTCGTGGCCCTTGCCCGCGACCAGCACGATGTCGCCGGCGCCGGCTTCGCCGATCGCGCGGGCGATGGCCTGCGCGCGATCGCGCTGCACGATGATCGATCCGGGATTGCTGAAACCGGCAAGGATGTCGGCCACGATCGCATCGCCATCTTCGCCGCGCGGGTTGTCGTCGGTGACGATGACCACGTCGGCCAGGCGCTCGGCGCTGGCCGCCATCTGCGGACGCTTGCCGGCATCGCGCTCGCCACCGCAACCGAACACGCAGACCAGGCGACCGAGCGCGTGCTCGCGCAGGCTGGACAACGCCTGCTCCAGCGCATCGGGGGTATGTGCGTAATCGATCACCACCAGCGGCCGGCCGTCCTCGCCGCCGAGGCGGTTCATGCGCCCGTGGATGGGCTGCAGCCGCGACAGCGTGCGTGCGATCTCGGCGGGCGCTTCGCCGAGTGCATGCAACGCGCCCGCGACCGCCAGCAGGTTGTCGACATTGAAGCGGCCCAGCAACTTCGATTGCACCGGATGGCTTTGGCCGTCCGCAACCAGGTCGAAGGCGATGCCTGCGCCGTCGAGTCGCAGTTGTCCTGCCTGCAGCGTGGCGACGGCCGCGCCACGGGAACTCAGGCCGATGCCGCGCACGCCGTCCGGCAACGAGGCGAACAGTTCACGCCCGTAGGCATCATCCAGGTTGACCACGGCGGCCTTCAGCTCGGGCCATGCGAACAACCTGGCCTTGGCGACGCCATAACTGCGCATGTCGCCGTGGTAGTCGAGATGGTCGCGGGTAAGGTTGGTGAACACTGCCACGTCGAAATGCACGCCGTCGACGCGACCCTGGTCCAGCGCGTGCGAACTGACTTCCATCGCCACCGCCTTGGCTCCTGCATCGCGCAACTGCGCCAGCAGCGCATGCATCTGCAGCACCAGCGGCGTGGTGAAACCGGTGGGCACCACATGGCCGTACAAGCCGGCACCGAGCGTGCCGATGCTGCCGCTGCGGGTGCCGCGAACCTGCCAGGCCTGGGCCAGCAGTTGCACCGTGGAAGTCTTGCCGTTGGTACCGGTGACGCCGACCATGGTCATGTCGCGCGAGGGGCGCGCATGGAAGCGGTCGGCCATCTCGCCCAGTCGCGAACGCAGTCCGGGGACCGCGATCGCGTCGGCCGGCGCGGGCAATTCCTCCGGCGCCGGCGGCTCGAACAGGATTGCGCTGGCGCCCGCGCTTTTCGCCTGTTTCACGAAGCCCAGGCCATGCGCACCGAACCCTCCGATCGCGACGAAGGCGTCACCGGCTTCGATGGCGCGGCTGTCCTGCACGAGGCCGCGCACGACGATGTCGCGCGACACGTTCAAGTCCGGCAACAGATCGGCCAGGGCCATCGCGCGCCTCATTGCAGGGCCTCCGACAACGGGACGGGCTGGGCAGGCATATCGACCGCAGAGCCCACGGCTGCACTGATCGCCACGGGTGCCGATGTTTTCGGCTGCAATTTGGCTTCGCTTTTCTCCTGGGCCGCGATCCAGGTCTCGATGTCGTCCGGTGGCACGTCCATCAGGCGCAGCGCGCCTTCCATGACGTTGTGGAATACCGGCGCTGACACCAGGCCACCGTAGTAGGAACCGGCCTGCGGATCGTCGATCACCACCGCCATCGCGAAGCGCGGATTGTCCACCGGCACCAGCCCGGCGAAGAAGGCGGCGTAGTTGCGCGAATAGCCACCGGCGCTGGCCTTGCGCGCGGTGCCGGTCTTGCCGGCCACGTGGTAGCCCAGGATCGCGGCCTGGGTGGCGGTGCCGCCCGGCTCGGTCACGGTCTGCATCATCCGCACCACTTCGCGCGCGATCTCCGGGGAGACCACCTGTCGCGCCTCGTTGCGCTGGCCCTTGATGAACGTCGGCGCGATCGCGCGACCGCCATTGCCCAGGGTGGCGTAGGCATGCGCGATCTGCAGCGGCGTCGCTGCCAGGCCGTAGCCGTAGGACATGGTCTGCTTGGTGGTCCCGCTCCAGCGCGACGGCGGCGGGAACAGGCCCGCCGATTCGCCCGGGAAGCCGCTGCCGGTGCTGCTGCCGTAGCCGAAGCCACGCAGGAAGTCGTAGAACTCCTGGTTCGGCAACAGCGCCGCCAGTTTCGCCGCGCCGACATTGGAGCTCTTGCGGATGATGCCGGTGACATCCAGCACGCCGTAGTTGTGGGTGTCGGTGGTGCGGTAGCGGCCGTTGGGTATCCATCCGGGCGAGGTGTTGAACTGCGTGCCCGGCTTGACCACGCCGGCGCTCAGCGCGGCGGCGGCGGTGAGCGGCTTGATCGTCGAACCCGGCTCGATCATGTCGATCACCGCGCGGTTGCGGTGGGTGTCCGGCTTGCCCATCGAGGCCGCATTGGGGTTGTAGGTGGGCAGGTTGACCATCGCCAGCACCTCGCCGGTGGCCACGTCCAGCACCACCGCCGAGCCACTGCTGGCTTCGTGGGCGACCAGCGCGTTGCGCAGTTCGCGATAGGCCAGGAACTGGATGCGGCGGTCGATGCTGAGGGTCAGGTCCTTGCCCGGCTGCGCCTGCTTGACCAGGTCCACGTTCTCGACGATGCGGCCGCGGCGGTCGCGGATCACCTTCTTGGTGCCGGCGGTGCCGCGCAGCCATTCGTCGAAGGCCAGCTCCAGCCCTTCCTGGCCACGGTCGTCGATGTTGTTGAAGCCCAGCACGTGGGCCATCGCCTCGCCCTGCGGGTAGAAGCGGCGGAACTCGCGCTTGGAATACACGCCTGGCACGCCGTGGGCGAGGATCTTCTTCGCCTCGTCGGGATTGATCCGGCGCTTGAGGTAGTAGAACTCCTTCTGCGCGCGCTGACTGATCCGGCGGGTCAGGGAATCCAATGGTTCGTCCAGCGCCCTGGCCAGTTCCGGCAAGCGGTCCGGACTCTTGAGCAGTTCCTTGGGGTCGCACCAGATCGACTCCACCGGCGAGGACACCGCCACTGGCTCGCCGTTGCGGTCGGTGATCATGCCGCGCGAGGTCGGGATCTCGATGTCGCGCACGAAACGCGCATCGCCCTGGCGCTGGTAGAAGTCGCTGTTGATCAGCTGCACGTAGGCCGCGCGGCCGACGAGGCTGACCGAACACAGGCCCAGCGCGCCCACCACCAGCATCACCCGCCCGCGCAGGTTGAAGCGCGCGCGGTTGCGGCTGCGGGGCGCCGCGTTCTTCACCGCGCCCTTCATGGCCGCACCACCACGACGTCGGCCGCTTCGGGGAACTTCATGCCCAGGCGCAGGCGCGCGACCTGGTCGATGCGGTTGCTCTCGGCCACCGTGGCCTGCTCCAGCTGCAGGCGGCCGAATTCGATGTTGAGTTCATCGCGCGCCTTCTCCAGCCGCGACAGTTCGACGAACAGCAGGCGATGGCGATGGCGCGCGTACACCACGCCGATCGCGGAAGCGACGCAGGCCAGGATCAGGGCGACGGCCAGGAACCGGGTCATGCCGCGGCTCCGAGTTTCTCGGCCACGCGCAGCACCGCGCTGCGCGCGCGCGGGTTGGCGGAGGTTTCGGCGGCATCGGCGCGTTGCGCGTCGCCGATCGCCTTGAGCACAGGCACGAACACGCCCAGCTCCGGCAGCCTGCGATTGGCCGGCGGCGCTTTCGCGTGGCGGGCGATGAAGCGCTTGACGATGCGATCTTCCAGCGAATGGAAACTGATCACCGCCAGACGGCCGCCGACCTTCAGGCGATCCAGCGCGCCTTCCAACCCGGTTTCCAGGTCGGCCAGCTCGCGATTGATGTGGATGCGGATGGCCTGGAAGCTGCGCGTGGCCGGATGGATGTCGTGTTTTCCCCGCCCGACAACGGCGCCCAGCAAGTCGGCCAGGTCGGCGGTACGAGTGAAGGGCTTCTCGCCACGTCGGGCGACGATGGCCTTGGCGATGCGGCGGCTCATGCGCTCCTCGCCGTAGGTCCACAGCACATCGGCTATCTCGGCTTCATCCGCGCGCGCCAGCCATTGCGCCGCGCTTTCGCCGCTGTCCGGATCCATGCGCATGTCCAGCGGACCGTCCTTGCCGAAACTGAAACCGCGCTCGGCCACGTCCAACTGGGGGGAAGACACGCCCAGGTCGAGCAGGATCCCGTCGAGTCCGGCGGCAGTGGCGTCCCATTGCGCGAGGGTGGCGAAGCTGCCGCGGCGGATCGCGACGCGTGCATCGCCTGCGAACGCCTGTTCCGCATGCGTGATCGCTTCGGGATCCTTGTCCATCAGCAGCAGCCGACCTCCCGGGCCGAGTTCTTGCAACACACCGCGCGCATGGCCGCCGCGCCCGAACGTGCCATCCAGGTACGTTCCGTCCTCGTGCACCTGCAGCCCTTCCAAGACCTGCGCAAACATCACCGGAAGGTGGCCGGCGTGCGCTTCGCCGCGCACCCGGGCACCGCCCGTCACAGCTTCAGGTCGAGCATGTGCGCGCTCAGATCGTCGTCGGACAAGGTCTGACGGATCTGCGCGTGATGCGCCTGCTCGCTCCACAATTCGAACTTGTCGCCCATGCCCAGCAGCACGGCTTTCTTCTCGATGCCCACTGCGCTGCGATGACTGGCCGGGATGCTGATGCGGCCATTGCCGTCCAGCTCGACCGGGGTCGCCGCGCCCACCAGCTTCAGTTGCAGGTTGCGGTGCGCGCGCTGGGTGCTGGGCAGCGCATTGACCGAATCGCGGACCCGTTGCCATTCCTTTTCGGGATACAGGTACAGGCAGCCCAGCTCGAAGGGGTTGTAGGCGATCACCAAGCGGTTGCCGCACTCGCGCGCGACAAGCTCGCGGTAGGCGGTGGGCACCGCCAACCGGCCCTTGTCGTCAACTGTGATGGCGGTCTCACCTTGGAACACGACCCCTGCACCCACGAAATCCGCTGGAAGGCGGCAATTGAACCACGAAAAACCACTTAAACCCGGGTTTTCCCTCTGCTACCCACCTTAGCACTCGCCGATAGGTTGTCAACAGGCAGCAAGGTAAAAAATCGTCTTTTACTTCAATGGCTTGCGCGTAACTTCACAAACTTGTTCAAGCTTTATCCACAAGCTGCTGTTTAGTCTCAAATTTTGAGATTTGCCAAGGATTCAGCTCGGTGTAGACATCGTGAAAAGGGAAGTCTCAGTGACCGGTGCGATCAAGCCCGCTGGCGGTCTGGTGCGCAGGTCGCGAGAATCTGCCCATGTGCCTGGTCGCCTTCGCCTGGAAGATCCATCCCCGCTGGCGCCTGCTGATGGCGGGCAATCGCGACGAATTCCACGCGCGTCCGACTGCACCGCTGGCTCGCTGGCCGGATATCGGGTCGATCCAGGCCGGTCGCGACCTGCAATCGGGGGGCACCTGGGTGGGTATCGATGCACGTGGTCGCTGTGCCGTGGTCACCAACGT
This sequence comes from Pseudoxanthomonas sp., assembly GCA_036677285.1. Classification (GTDB taxonomy): domain Bacteria; phylum Pseudomonadota; class Gammaproteobacteria; order Xanthomonadales; family Xanthomonadaceae; genus Pseudoxanthomonas_A. The sequence continues at coordinate 910 of JAKFDG010000423.1, read as the reverse complement.
CCGCGATCCGCTGGCGCAGGCCACTTCCGGCCCGTCGCGTGGCCGCCTGCCGGTGGGATTCCTCGCGGGAGCATCCGAGGCCGACCGCCATGGCCGCGACCTGCTCGCCAGCGCCGGCGACTACGCGCCGTTCAACCTGTTGATGGCGGACGCGGATTCCTGCGAATACGTGGGCAACCATCCGGCCCTGGCACACCGCACGATCGTGCCCGGCATCCATGGCATGTCGAACGGCGGCTTCGATGTGCCTTGGCCGAAGACGCGACGTCTATGCGCAGCGATGCAGGCATGGGCGGAAACGGAGGCAACCGATCCCGAGCCGCTGTGGCAAGCACTCGCCGATGAACAGATGGCGCCCGACGAGGAACTCCCCGATACCGGCGTGGGCATCGAACTGGAGCGCTGGCTCTCACCCGCCTTCATCCGCGGCCCGGCCTACGGCACGCGCGCCAGCACCATCATTGCAATCGACTACAACGGCAGTGGCTGGATCAGTGAACGCAGATTCGGCCCGGATGGCGTATTCGAAGGCGAAACCACCCTGCGCAACGACGAATAGTTCTTGTGGGAGCGACGTCAGTTGCGATGAAACACCCGGGATGTCCATTCGCGACTGACGTCGCTCCCACAAAAAACTTGCATCGCTCATTTACACGGACTTGTTCAAGAATAACGAGCGAAGCCGCAGCCCCCTTTAGTAAAGGCGGCGCCGCGACAGCGGCGGGGAATTGGAAGCACAAGCCTGGGGCCCAAAGTTTGCATCGCAAACTTTGGGGCTTCATTTGACGCAGGCGTCAAATGAAGCGGCGGAGCCGGCCGATAAGCCGGGTTCTGTCTTGGACAGTCATTCCTCTAGGCGCAACGTCGCCGTTACGCTCGAGCAACCTACCCGGACCCGACGCGGGCCGCG
>JAKFDG010000422.1:0-3449 GCA_036677285.1 Pseudoxanthomonas sp. | reverse complement strand
TGTGGCTGCCGATGATGGTGCCGATCGGCACCCTGATCTCGCTGACTGCGTCGGTGTCGCAGTTGAACGGCGCCGGCCGTCGCGACGAGATCGGCCCGCTGTTCCGGCAGGCGCTGTGGCTGTCGCTGGGATTGGGCGCATTAATGTTTGCGTTCCTCAGCCTGATTCCGTATGCGTTGACGCCATTCGGCATCGCCCCGGAGATCATTCCCGGCGCGACCGGATTCCTGCACGGCATCCGCTGGGGCGTGCCGGCGCTGACCTTGTTCTTCTGCATGCGCTACCTGAGCGAAGGCATGCACTGGACCCTGCCCACGATGCTGCTCGGCTTCGGCGGATTGCTGTTGCTCGCGCCGCTCGGCTACGCCTTCACCTTCGGCCGGTTCGGCCTGCCGGAGATGGGCGCGGGCGGCCTCGGCATCGCCTCGGCGATCATGCTGTGGGCGCAGGCCATCGCCTTCGCGATCTATCTGTGGAATGCGAAACGTTTCGCGCACCTGAAGTTGTTCGCGCATTTCGATCCGCCGCATGCGCGGCCGATCGGACAATTGTTGAAGACCGGCCTGCCCATCGGCGTGACCGTGCTGATGGAAGGTAGCCTGTTCATCGTCACCGCGCTGCTGATCGCGCGCTTGGGCGCGGTCCCGGCGGCGGCGCACCAGATCGCGATCAACGTCTCGGCGCTGTGCTTCATGATTCCCATGGGCGTGGCCGAGGCCACCACCGTGCGCGTGGGACATGCGCTGGGTGCAGGCGATGCGCCTGGCGTCCGCCGGGCCGCGCATGCGGGTTATGCGATCGTGCTGGGCACGCAGGCGCTGTCGGCGTCGGCCTTGCTGCTCGGCCATGACGCCGTGGTGGCGCTGTACACGCGCGACCTGGCGGTGGCGGCGCTGGCCGGCAACCTGCTCCTGTACGCGGCGGCGTTCCAGTTCCCCGACGGCATCCAGGTGTTGTCGGCCGGGGCGCTGCGCGGGCTCAAGGACACGCGCGTGCCGATGTGGCTGGCGGTGTTTTCCTACTGGGGCCTGGGCATGACCCTGGGCGTGGGCCTCGGCCTGGGGCTGGGATGGGGGCCGCAGGGCATGTGGCTGGGCCTCATCCTGGGCCTCACTGCCGCGGCCGTGCTGATGGGCGCGCGCTTCCAGCGCAGCAGCAAGCGCCTGCTGGGCGCGCAGGAGCGGGCCGTTCAGGAGCCGCGCCTGTCGGCCGAATGACTTACGGGGCATGTAAGCGCTGCGCGCAACCGGTAAGCTGATCACAGTTATCCGGAGTTTGACCCCCATGAATCAACCTGTCCGTCGCGGTCCCATCGCCGCTTTCTTCGTCGGCCTGTGGGACGTGATGAATTTCACCCGCCGGCTGATCCTGAACGTCCTGTTCTTCGGCCTGCTGTTCCTGTTCCTGCTCATTTTCGTAATGGCGGTGGGACATGGCGACGGGGTCAAGCCGCTGACCGAACGCACCACCCTGGTGATCGCGCCGGAAGGCCGGCTGGTCGAACAGTTCAGCGCCGATCCGGCAACCCGGGCGCTGGCCAAGGCGCTGGGCGACAAGGGCGCCGACGAGGTGCAGCTGCGCGACCTGCTGCGCGCCCTCGACGCGGCCAAGGACGACAAGCACATCGAACGCGTGCTGTTGCGCGTGGACGGACTGGTGCCCAGCGGTTATGCCTCCATGCGCGAAGTCGCCGATGCGTTGGCGAAACTCCGTGCCTCCGGCAAGCAGATCGTTGCCTTCGGCGAGAACCTGGACCAGTCGCAGTACCTGCTGGCCGCGCAGGCCAACGAGGTCTACATCGACCCGATGGGCAGCCTGTTGCTGGAAGGCCTCGGCCGCTACCGCCAGTACTATCGCCAAGGCCTGCAGGACAAGCTGGGCGTGGACGTGCACCTGTTCCGCGTGGGCGAATTCAAGTCCGCCGCCGAGCCCTACATCCTCGATGCCGCGTCGAAGGAATCCAAGGAAGCCGACCTGTTCTGGATGAACGACATCTGGCAGCGCTACCTGGCCGACATCGCCAAGGCGCGCAAGCTGACCCCGCAACAGCTCGCCGCGGGCATCGACACGATGCCCGAAGGCATCGCCGCGGCCGGCGGCGACCTCGGCAAGTTCGCCCTGCAGCAGAAGCTGGTGGACGGTCTGAAGACCCAGGAAGAAGTCGAGGACCTGCTGGCCGAACGCGGCGTGGCCGACGAAGACGCCGAGGGCGGCTTCCGCAACATTTCCTACGGTGCCTACCTGGCCCAGCACGACGCCAAGCGCCTGCCGATAGGCGACCAGCGTCCGCAGGTGGCGGTGGTGGTCGCTGAAGGTGAGATCACCGACGGCGAGCAGCCTGCGGGCACCGTCGGCGGCAAGTCCACCTCCGCGCTGCTGCGCGAGGCGCGCGACGACGACGACGTCAAGGCCGTGGTCCTGCGCGTCGATTCGCCGGGTGGTGGCGTGTATCCGTCCGAACAGATCCGCCGCGAAGTGGCCGCGCTGAAAGCCGCGGGCAAGCCGGTGGTGGTGTCGATGGGCGACCTGGCCGCTTCCGGTGGTTACTGGATATCGATGAACGCCGATCGCATCTACGCCGATCCGTCGACCATCACCGGGTCGATCGGCATCTTCGGCCTGATCCCCAACGTCAACCGCACCCTGGACAAGATCGGCGTACACACCGACGGCGTGGGCACCACGCGTTTCGCCGGTGCGTTCAACATCACCCGCCCGCTGGATCCGGCGGTGGGCCAGGTGATCCAGTCGGTGATCGACAAGGGTTACGCCGATTTCACCGGCAAGGTCGCCGCCGCGCGCAAGAAGCCGGTGGAGGAGATCGATGCGATCGCGCGTGGCCGCGTGTGGAGCGGGGCGCAGGCCAAGGAGCGCGGGCTGGTCGATGAACTCGGCGGCTTCGATGCCGCCGTGGCCGATGCCGCCGCGCGCGCCAAGCTGGGCGATGCGGACAAGTACCGGGTGCGCTACATCGAGAAGATGAGCTCGCCGTTCGCGCAGTTCATGAGCGGATTCGCCAGCAGCCGCATCGGCTCGGCGTGGCTGAAGGATTCCGATTTCGCGCGCGCGCTGCTGCTCAAGGCGATGCCGGAAACCGCCGCGCAGCTGCGTTTCGTCGAGGAAGCGGTGAAGAGCCGCCACAGTGCGCCGGTGAAGACGCTGGTGTATTGCTTCTGCGGATTGTGACGATCTGATCGGGGCGTGGCGCCATCGTGCGCCCCGACATCGTCATCCCGGCGCAAGCCGGGCCCAACTTCTCAGACATGCGACAGCGCAACGGCACTGGGTCCCGGCTTGCGCCGGGATGACGCCGGAAATAAAGCGGTCTAGTTCGTCGCCGCGTCTATCGCCGCCTGTTGCTGGTCGGCGGCTTCCTGCACCGTGTCCTCGACCGCCTTGGCCTTGTCGATGGGCTCCTGGATCGCATCGCGCAATTCGGTGTGGGTCGC
>JAKFDG010000421.1:0-2708 GCA_036677285.1 Pseudoxanthomonas sp. | reverse complement strand
GCGGGCCAGCCGCTGATGGATCCGCTGTTCAAACCGAACCCGGACCTGGCCGAGGCACCACTGCCGCTGGAAACGCTGCCATACATCGTCATCTTCATCGACGAATTCGCCGACATGATGATGATCGTCGGCAAGAAGGTGGAGGAACTGATCGCGCGCCTGGCGCAGAAGTCGCGCGCCGCCGGCATGCACCTGATCCTGGCTACGCAGCGTCCGTCTGTGGACGTCATCACCGGCCTGATCAAGGCGAACATCCCCACGCGCATCGCCTTCCAGGTCTCCAGCAAGATCGACTCGCGCACCATCCTCGACCAGTCCGGTGCGGAAACGCTGCTGGGCAACGGCGACATGCTCTACCTGCCGCCGGGCACGGCGATGCCGGAGCGCATCCACGGCGCCTTCGTCAGTGACGAGGAAGTGCATCGCGTGGTCGAACACCTCAAGGCCTCCGGCCGCGCCAACTATTTCGAAGGCGTACTGGACGAAGTACAGACCATGGGCGACGGCACCGTGGTCGGCGCGACCGGCTTGCCGGAAGCCGCCGCCGGATCGGGCGATGCGGAAAGCGACCCGCTGTACGACGAAGCGGTGCGCATCGTCACCGAAACCCGCCGCGCGTCCATTTCCGGCGTGCAACGTCGCCTGAAGATCGGCTACAACCGCGCCGCGCGGTTGATCGAGGCGATGGAAGCCGCGGGGATCGTGACGCCGCCCGAGCACAATGGCGATCGCAGTGTGTTGGCGCCGCCTCCGCCGCGGAATTAGGCAGCGGCTCACATGGCCGTTTTCACGCCTGCGTGATAATTCATTCAAGCCGAAGCCAGCGCTGCATCCAGGCAGCCGTTACTGCCCATGTCGAGTGATTGGAACCCAATGCAACGTATCGCCATACTCCTGCTAGCCGCCCTTTTTCCAGTCATGTCCCACGCGCAGGAAACCGCGCAGGTCCAGAAGCAACCCGAGCAAGCCCAGGAGCCCGCCAACAGCTTCAGCTTCGTCCGCTACCAGGCCGACTACGAAGTGAAGGCCGACGCCACCAGTGTCGAGACCAACGAATACGAAATACTGATCAAGACCAAGGCGGGCGTCGACAGCTTCAGTCAGGTGCGCCTGAGCTACAGCGAGAAGATGGAAACGCTGGAAGTGCTCGCCGCCTACACGCTCACCGCGGACGGCGTCCGCCACGACGTGCCCGCCGACAAGATCTACACCCAGGAAAGCTACTCCAGTGCATCCGCCGCGATGTACGCCGACCGCAAGGTCAGGGTCATCGTGTTCCCCAATCTCTCGCCCGGCACGCGCCTCGTCTACCGCTACCAGCAGAGCCAGAACACCCCGTATTTCCCAGGCTATTTCAATCTGTGGGAAACCCTCAGCCTGTTCACCCAGTACGACGACGCCAAAGTCACGTTGACTGCACCCAAGAACCTGCCGATGCACCTGTACACGCGTGGCGTGCGGGGTAGCGACAAGCCCAGGATCGAGGGCGACAAGGCCCGTTGGGAGTGGTCATACAGCCACAAGCAACCGATGAAGAGCCAGAACTGGACCGCCGCCAGCTGGGAGTACAGCCCGACCATCATGGCCAGCACCTACGCCGACTATTCCGCGATGGGTCGTGCCTACCAGTTGAAGGGTGCCGAAGCCGCCACGGTCACGCCAACCGTGCAGGCACGCGCAGACGAGATCACTAAAGGCATCACGGACCGCCGCGAGCAGGCCGCGGCGATCTACGAATGGGTGGCAAAAAACATCCGCTACGTCGCCGTGTACCTGGGCAACGGCGGACTGGAACCCAATTCTGCGGACAGCATCCTCGCCAGCCACTATGGCGACTGCAAGGACCACACCGTGGTGCTGGAAGCGCTGCTGGCGGCCAAGGGCATCGCCAGCACGCCAGTGCTGATCGGCGCCGATGGCGGACCGACCCTACCTAAAGTGGCGGTGCTTGGACGCTTCAACCACGCCATCAACTATGTTCCCGAATTCGACCTGTACCTGGACTCCACCAGCCCATATGCCCGTTTCGGGCAACTGCCGGCCAGCGACCTGGGCGCACCTGTCGTGCACACCGCGGACGGAAAGATCGCTCGCACGCCGGCCAACGGGCCCCGTGTCAGTGCCTACCGGGCCGACAGCACGTACGCCTTCAGCGCCAATGGCGATGTCAGCGGCAGCACCACGCAGGACAGCGGCGCGAGCGGCGAAATCGGGCTGCGCGGCACCTTCTCGCAACTGACCTCGCAGAACCGGTCGCGGATCGAGGAATCGATCATGGGCGCCTCGGGTTTCAATGGTCAGGGACGTTTGCAGCTGCACGGCGACGTCGGCGACCTCAGCAGGCCGTTCGGCTACTCCTTCGACTTCAAGGCGACCGACTACGCCGACTTCGGCGTGGTCGGCGGCATGGTCCTGCCGGATCCGCCAGGCGCCGAATCCATGCGCGGCATCTATGCCACGGCTTCCAGCGAAACCAACGCCACTCCGTTCTACTGCACCGACAGTCTGCGCGAGGAGCGCTATACGCTGAAGTTCCCGGCCAGCGTCCCGATCATCGCCGTGCCGCGCAACAGCCGCTTCAGGAACGCAGCCGGCGAATACGACGCCACCTGGAAGCGGGTAGGGCAGCAGGTCGTCGCCACCCACCGGCTCAGCCTCAACGCCATCCACGGTACGGACAAGTTGTGCCAGCCGTCCGACTATCCCGC
>JAKFDG010000420.1:0-3060 GCA_036677285.1 Pseudoxanthomonas sp. | reverse complement strand
ATTCTCGTGCGCATATGGGAAAGGCCAGTCTGCCCAGGGATTGTTGCAATCCGCCGTGCTCTGCGTGCGCTGACGCAAACGACTGGCGCAGGGGTTCGAACCAGCCCCCCGGGCAAAGTTCCGTCGCCTTGCGTCCGTCGCCCGTGCGGGGTGTGGTCGATACCCTGCTGTGTTAGGTTACGCGGCCTTTTTCTTGCCGAGCCGGATCGAGACCGGTGGTCATGCCGTCCCGCCGGCTGCCTGCGCCCCCGCCGGCATGCCTCGGCGGTTTTCCCGCTTGCCTGGTCGTGTGCCCTTGCGCGGCTGAGCCCCGGCCGGCCAGGCGCACGCTGTATTTTTCGCTCTGCCATTCACCCTGTCCGCCTGCGCCGGCCGCGGCACACAGCCTTCTGGAATACGCCATGCTGCATAGCCTGAAAAACACCTGGTTGTTCAACATCCGCGGCGACGTGCTCGCCGGTCTGGTGGTTGCCCTGGCGCTGATCCCGGAGGCCATCGCGTTCTCGATCATCGCCGGGGTCGATCCCAAGGTCGGCCTGTATGCCTCCTTCTGCATCGCCGTGGTGATCGCCTTCGTCGGTGGCCGTCCGGGGATGATCTCCGCCGCCACCGGCGCCATGGCGCTGGTCATGGTGACCCTGGTCAAGGAGCACGGTCTGCAGTACTTGCTGGCCGCCACCCTGCTCACCGGCGTGCTGCAGATCGGCGCCGGCTACCTCAAGCTCGGCTCGCTGATGCGCTTCGTCTCGCGCTCGGTGGTCACCGGCTTCGTCAACGCCCTGGCGATCCTGATCTTCATGGCCCAGCTGCCGGAACTGACCGACGTCACCTGGCAGGTCTACGCCATGACTGCCACGGGCCTGGGCATCATCTACCTGTTCCCCTATGTGCCGAAGATTGGCAGGGTCATCCCCTCACCGCTGGTGTGCATCCTCTCGATGACCGCTGTGGCCATCGCCCTCGACCTGGACATCCGCAGCGTCGGCGACATGGGCCAGTTGCCCGACACCCTGCCGGTCTTCCTCTGGCCGGACGTGCCTTTGAGCTTCGCGACCCTGGCGATCATCTTCCCCTACGCCGCCGCCCTGGCCGTGGTCGGCCTGCTGGAGTCGATGATGACCGCGACCATAGTCGACGACCTGACCGATACCACGAGCGACAAGAACCGCGAGTGCAAGGGCCAGGGCGTCGCCAACATCGCCGCCGGCCTGCTCGGCGGCATGGCCGGCTGCGCGATGATCGGCCAGTCGGTGATCAACGTGAAATCCGGCGGCCGCGGCCGCCTGTCCTGCCTCACCGCCGGTGTCGTATTGCTGCTGATGGTGGTGTTCCTCAGCGACTGGGTGCGGCAGATCCCCATGGCCGCGCTGGTGGCGGTGATGATCATGGTGTCGATCGGTACCTTCAGCTGGGACTCGCTGCGCAACCTCAGGCAGTTCCCGCTGTCGACCAATATCGTCATGCTGGCCACCGTGGCGGTCACCGTCTACAGCCACAACCTGGCCTACGGCGTGTTCGTCGGCGTGCTGCTGGCGGCGCTGTTCTTCGCCAACAAGATCGGCCACTTCCTCTACATTTCCTCCGAGGCCGACCGCGACGGCAACCGGCGCAGCTACAAGGTGGTTGGCCAGGTGTTCTTCGCCTCCGCCGACCAGTTCGTCAGCGCCTTCGACTTCAAGGAAGCGCTTGATAAGGTGAGCATCGACCTGTCCCGCGCGCACTTCTGGGACATCACCGCGGTGGCCGCGCTGGACAAGGTGGTGATCAAGCTGCGCCGCGAGGGCACCGAAGTGGAGGTGCTGGGCCTCAACCAGGCCAGCGCGACCATCGTCGACCGCTTCGGCGTGCATGACAAATCGGGCCCCGCTGGGTCGGATGCCGTCGACCAACTGATGGGCCACTGACAAGGAGCACGACAATGACCCACGTAATGGCTTGTATCGATGGCTCGCAATCGACCGCCGCAGTCTGCGACTACGCCGCCTGGGCCAGCCTGCGCCTGGACGCACCGCTGTGCTTCCTGCATGTGCTGGACCAGGTGCAGTACCCGCAGCGCAGCGACCTGTCCGGCAATATCGGCCTGGGTAGCCGCGAGCACCTGCTGGAAGAGCTGGCCAGCCTCGACGAACAACGCAGCAAGCTGGCCCTGGAGCAGGGCCACCTGATGCTCGAGGCGGCCAAGGCCCGTGCCAGCGCCGATGGCGTCGGCAATCCGCAACTGCGCCAGCGGCATGGCGACCTGGTCGACAGCCTGGCCGAGCTGCAACAGGGCATCCGCCTGCTGGTGATCGGCCGCCAGGGCGAGGCCAGCGCCAGCCTCGCCCGGCAGGTCGGCAGCCAGCTGGAGAACGCCATCCGCACCCTGCAGCGGCCGATCCTGGTCAGTTGCGGCGAATTCAAGGCGCCGCAGAGCTATCTGTTCGCCTACGACGGCAGCGCCACCGCGCGCAAGGGCATCGAGATGCTCGCCGCCAGCCCGCTGCTCAAGGGCCTGCCGTGCCACCTGCTGCTGGTCGGTGCCGACACCAATGACGCCTGGGAGCAGCTCGAGGCCGCCGCGCGGGTGCTGCAGGGTTCGGCCAGCGAGGTGCAGCTGGCGATCCGCGCCGGCGAAGTCGAGCCGGTCCTGCATGCCTACCAGGCCGAACATGCCATCGACCTGCTGGTGATGGGCGCCTACGGCCACTCGCGGATCCGCCAGTTCCTGGTCGGCAGCACCACCGGTCACCTGCTGCGCTCCAGCGAGAGCCCGCTGCTGATCCTGCGCTAACGGTGACCTCTCCTTGGTTTGACACCCATGGCCGGGCGCGTGGCCGCTCCGGCTAGGGTGTGCCGTGCGCACCGCTGCCAGGTGACGCCCAGTGCGGACACCCTACGGGCTCATGCCATCGAGCCGGTGATCCTGAGACACGGACATGGCCTGGCCCGCCCGGCGATGGCAAAGTGGCGCTTTGCCGCCGGCTGAAGCACTATGCGCTGACTCGGCCGTCCTTGTGATCACACGCCTCATGACCGACAGCGAAGTACCCCGCCAACCCGCCGCCTTCGCCCTGTGGCGCG
>JAKFDG010000419.1:0-7415 GCA_036677285.1 Pseudoxanthomonas sp. | reverse complement strand
GGCGCTCCGCCGGATATCGACGGCATGGTCGGCCAGTACGCGCACGGCAACGAGCCCAGCCACCACGTCGCTTATCTCTACGCCTACGCCGGGCAACCATGGAAGACTCAGGCAATGGCGCGCCGGCTGCTGCGCGAACAGTACCGCGACGCCCGCGATGGCCTGTCCGGGAACGAGGACTGCGGGCAGATGAGCGCCTGGTTCGTGCTCAGCGCGCTGGGCTTCTACCCCGTCGATCCGGTCAGCGGCAATTACGTGCTCGGTAGTCCCCTGTTCCATCGTGCCGAACTGGATGTCGGTGGCGGTCGCACCCTGCGCATCGTCACTCGCCGCAACAGCGCGCGGAACGTTTACGTGCAACGCGTGCGCTGGAACGGCAAGCCGTATACGCGCAGTTGGATACGCCACGCCGATCTGGCCGCGGGTGGCACCCTGGAATTCGAGATGGGGCCAGAACCCAATCAGGATTTTGGCAGCCGCACGGAGGATCTGCCGCCGTCGTTCGCTTGAAACCGTGATAGAGCCCTATCCCCCGAATATGTCGCCGTCGCACACACCCACGTTCCGAGAATTATCGATGCCGCATAAGGCCTTCACTTCACTGGCTCTGACACTCGCCCTGGCGCTGCCACTCATTGCCAGCGCCGGCGATGCTTGGCAGACCTTCTCTACCGAGACCACCAGCTTCACCCGAGACGGCAAGCCCTATCAGATCGTCTCGGGCGCGATCCATTTCCAGCGCATACCGCGTGAGTACTGGAAGGACCGTCTGCAGAAAGCGCGTGCGCTCGGTCTGAATACGGTGGAGACCTACGTATTCTGGAATCTGGTGGAACCGCGGCGCGGAAAGTTCGACTTCCAGGGCGACAACGACGTCGCCGCCTTCGTACATGAGGCCGCTACGCAAGGACTGAACGTGATCTTGCGTCCCGGTCCCTACGTCTGCGCCGAGTGGGAAGCCGGCGGCTATCCGGCTTGGCTGTTCGCCGAGCCTGGCATGCGCGTGCGCAGCCGCGATCCGCGTTTCCTCGCCGCCAGCGGTTCGTACCTGGAAGCCGTCGCCGATCAGGTGCGCCCGCTGCTCAACGGCAACGGCGGTCCGATCATCGCAGTGCAGGTCGAGAACGAGTACGGCTCCTACGACGACGACCACGCTTATATGCAGGCCAACCGCGAATTGTTCGTGCGGGTCGGCTTCGACAAGGCGCTGCTGTTCACTTCCGATGGCGCCGACATGCTCGCCAATGGCACCCTGCCCGACACGCTTGCGGTGGTGAACTTCGCGCCGGGAGAAGCCAAAAGCGCATTCGAGAAACTGGAGAAGTTCCAGCCGGGCCGGCCACGCATGGTCGGCGAATACTGGGCGGGCTGGTTCGATCATTGGGGCAAGCCGCACGCCAATACCAACGGCAAACAGCAGGCCGAGGAATTGGAATGGATGCTGCGGCAGGGCCATTCGGTGAATCTGTACATGTTCGTCGGCGGCACCAGCTTCGGCTTCATGAATGGCGCCAATTTGCAGGGCAATCCCAGCGACCACTACGCGCCGCAGACCACCAGCTACGACTACGACGCGGCGTTGGACGAAGCTGGACGGCCGACGCCTAAGTTCGCGCTGCTCCGCGATGCCATCGCACGTGCGACTGGAGTGCAGCCGCCGTCGCTGCCGGCGCCACTGCGCTTCGCTGCGCTGCCGCAAGTCGCGCTGCGCGAAGCGGCATCGCTATGGGACAACCTGCCTGAGCCGATCGCCAGCGAAACCCCGTTGCCGATGGAAGCTTATGGCCAGGACTACGGCTACATCCTCTACCGCACCACCGTGACCGGCCCGCGCAAGGGCGAGCTGTACTTGGGCGAAGTGCGCGATTACGCGCGCGTCTATCTCGACCGCAAACCGGCCGGCAACGTCGAACGCCGCTTGCAACAGGTATCGGTAATGCTGGACGTACCCGCTGGAGAGCACACCCTCGACGTGCTGGTGGAGAACAGCGGACGTATCAACTACGGTTCGCGCATGGCCGATGGCCGCACCGGACTGGTCGATCCGGTGCTGCTGGACGGCGAACGCTTGCTGGGCTGGCAGGCGTTCCCGCTACCGATGCGTTCGCCCGACGCGCTGCGAGGCTGGACCACGGCTGAGGTGGAAGGCCCGGCGTTCCATCGTGGCAGCTTGCGCATCGCCGCTCCGGCCGACGTCTGGCTCGACATGGACGTGTTCGGCAAGGGTTTCGCCTGGGCCAACGGCCGCAATCTGGGTCGTCACTGGAACATCGGTCCGCAGCGCACGCTGTATTTCCCTGCGCCATGGCAACGGCAAGGCGACAACCAGCTGGTGGTGTTCGACTTGGACAGCGTCGATGACGCCAGCGTCCGCGGCACGACGGAACCGTTGTGGAGTAACCGCGGAAATGACTGAGGCCCGATACGTACTCGCCGCCTCGCTGGCGCAGGCGCAGGCGATCGGGCGGATGAAGATCGATCGTTTTGCACCGGTCGCCACTTCGCGCGTACGCCTGAACATCGTGTGCAGTTACGATCCGGCGCATATCCACGAATTCCACTTGTTCAACACCGGCAAGCGCACAGCGGCGGCGCGGTGAGCGCGCCACACGCCAACCCGAATCCACGCATGCCTCCTCAACGATCCAATGCCCTGCCCGCCCTTCTGCTGCCTGTCACTATGGTCATGGTCATGGTCATGGTCATGGTCATCGCATCGTGCGGCACCCTGCCCGCGCCGTCGCCGGTGGTGCTGAAGGAATTCATCGCCGCGCGGCCGCCGACGCCGCAAAGCCATGCTTCCACTCTGCTCGAAACTCGCGACGGTACCTTGCTAGCTGCCTGGTTCGGTGGCGAACACGAAGGCGCAGCGGACGTGGGCATCTGGCTCGCCCGCCGCGGCGCAAAAGACTGGCAGCCGGCGCAGCGCGTGGCCGATGGTACGCAGGACAACGGCCAGCCGCAGCCGGTATGGAATCCGGTGTTGTTCCAACCCGCGCAGGGCCCGTTGCAGCTGTACTACAAGGCCGGTCCTAATCCGCAGCAATGGTGGGGACTGCTCACCGTCTCTTCCGACGACGGTGCGAATTGGTCGGCGCCTAGGCGTCTACCCGACGGCATCCTCGGTCCGATAAAGAACAAGCCACTGCAGTTGCCCAACGGCCGCATTCTCGCCCCTAGCAGCAGTGAGGACGAGACCGATGGCTGGCGCGCGCATATAGAAACCAGCGACGACAACGGGCTGCACTGGCGGAGTGGCGCAGCGCTCAACGATCCGGCGCATATCGGCGCTATCCAGCCAAGCCTGCTGCGCCACCGCGACGGCCGTGTGCAGGCGCTCGGACGCAGCAAACAGAACCGGGTGTTCAGCGTCTTCTCCAGCGACGACGGCGCCACATGGGAGCCGATGACTTTGCTGGACATCGAAAACCCCAACTCCGGGACCGATGCGGTGATGCTGCGCGACGGCCGCGCGTTGCTGGTTTACAACCCGACCCCGGCTGGTAAGGACTGGTGGGAGGGCCGCGGCGTGCTGGCGGTGGCGTTATCGAATGATGGCGTGCGTTGGCCGCGTGTGCTGACGCTGGAGGACAGTCCCAAGGACGAATTCTCCTATCCGGCGGTCATCCAGACTAGCGACGGGCTGGTGCACATCAGTTACACGTGGAAACGTCAGCGCATCAAACACGTGGTGCTGGATCCGCGCCTGTTGCCATCGCCGCAATCGCCACGATCTGCGGCTGTCACAGTGTTCCCGGCTCGCGATCTGTGACGAAAGGCCCACAAAGCTCTCGGCATGCCCGCGCTGGCCCCTGGCCGGCGCCTCCACCGGCATCGGTTTGGCAGCTATGCTCTGGCAGCCGGGGCGTCGCCAAGCATGGTCAGTTTGGCTTATGGCATGTGCCATAGGCGCCAACGTACAAGTGCGGCAAACGAGACGGCACGACTTGCAGGGATGCCCAGTTTGACGCAGGATACGACTGTTAGATCGATCTAAATTGGATTGGTGACGCCTTGGACAAACCGCGCAGGATCACCCTGAACGACATCGCACAGGCTTGTGGGGTTTCGCGCGCGACAGTGTCGCTGGTGCTGCGCCGCAGTCCGTTGGTGCATGCCAACATGCGCCAGCGGGTCGAGGCGGAAATGCAGCGTCAGGGCTATGTCTACAATCGCGCCGCCGCGAATCTGCGTCAGCGCGTATCCACTACGGTGGCACTGGTCATCAACGACCTGTCGAACCCGTTTTTCGCCGAGTTTGCCACTGGCGTCGACGAGGCGCTCGGCGCGAAGGGATATGTCACCCTGCTGGGCAGCAGCAACGAGTCGCCCGCGCGGCAGCGCCAGTTGCTGGGTTCGCTGATAGAGCACCATCCGGCCGGGATCATCCTGTCGCCAGCCGAGAACAGCGACGTCGCCGATGTGGAACTGGCGATCGGCCGACACGCCCCGCTGCTGGTCTTCAACCGCGAGCTGACCGGCACGCCGGATCCGGGATTCGAATACGACTTTCTTGGCCTCGACAATCGCGCCGGCGCGCGCGCGGCGACCACAAGGCTGCTGGAGTTGGGGCACCGCCGCATCGCCTTCTATGGTGGCCACGCCAATTCCAGTTCCTGCCGCGAACGCCGCCTCGGCTACCAAGACGCGTTGGCCGCGGCTGGCATTCCGGTCGATCCGAGCGCGATGATCGAAACCGCGCCAACCCGCCTCGAAGCCAATGTGCACGCCGACGCATTGTTCGCAATCGAAGCGGTGCCGACCGCGGCGGTCTGCTACAACGACGCGGTGGCGCTGGGCCTGATGCTGGGGCTGGCCCGCCTGGGCCGCCATCCGGGCGTCGACTTCGCCGTTACCGGTTTCGACAACATCCCCGAAGCCGCAGTCGGCGTCCCGCCACTCACCACTTTGAACGCGGACCCGCGCGCGCGCGGACGCCAGGCCGCCGAACTTCTTTTGCAGCGCGCCGCGGCGCCGTCCTTGCCGCGCCAGTCGGTGATCGTGCCAGTGCAACTGACCGAACGAGAGAGCACCCCGCATGCGCTCGGCGCCTGAGTCCCGCGACCCGCGACAAGGGGCCGCCGATCGATGAGTGTTGCCGAAAGCACGATCCTCTGCTTCGGGGAAGCGCTGATCGACTTCCTCGCCAGCGAGCCCACCGAGGGCGAAGCCCGCACGTTCCGCCAATTCGCCGGCGGTGCCCCGGCCAACGCCGCGGTCGCGGTGGCGAAACTGGGCGGCCGATGCGAATTCGTCGGCATGCTCGGCGAGGACATGTTCGGCGACTTCCTGCTGCACAGCTTGCGCGAAGCCGGTGCCGGCGTACGCTACGTGCGCCGCACCGCTGCGGCGAAGACCGCGCTGGCCTTCGTCTCGCTGGATGCGCACGGCGAACGCAGCTTCAGCTTCTACCGCCCGCCCGCCGCCGACCTGCTGTTCCGCGATCCGGATTTCGACGCCGACTGCTTCGCCGCGGCCGGCATCTTTCATGCCTGCAGCAACAGCCTGACCGATGCCGACATCGCCGCGGCGACGTTGTCGGGCATGGTCCGCGCCCGCGCCGCGGGCGCGCTGGTCAGCCTCGACCTGAACCTGCGCCCCGCGCTGTGGCCGGACGCGGCGCCGGCGTTGCCGGTGCTGTGGCGCGCGCTCGAGGCCGCCGACCTGATCAAACTGGCGCGCGAGGAGCTCGAATACCTGAAGGAAGGCCGCTTCGGCGACGACGACGTCGTTGCCCGCCTGTTGCGCACCGCGCGCCTGGTATTGGTCACCGACGGCGCCGCACCGATGCGCTGGTTCGCACGCGGACGCAGCGGCGAACTGCCGACGATCGAGGTCAAGACGGTCGACACCACTGCTGCCGGCGATGCTTTCATCGGCGGTCTGTTGTCGCAGCTTCAGCGCGAAGGAGTCGATACGCGCGCCTTCGATGCGTTCCTCGCCAACTCGACGGAACTCGAGCGCTGCCTGCGTTACGCCTCAGCCTGCGGCGCGCTGGCGGTGACCCGGCATGGGGCGTTCGCAGCGTTACCAACGCACGCCGAAGCGATCGCGCTGCTGGGCGCCTCGGCGGTGGAAGCGTAGATGGAGCCGGGTCCGTCGCTGCCGTCTATACCGTCGGTACCCGTGGCGAGAGAGGCATCGCTCATGTCCTCCTTGCGGCGCCGTGCAACGTTTCGACCAGACGACGCACCTCGGCGGCATCGCTGCGGGTTTCGCCGGCCGCCATACCCAACGCATCCCCCGGCGCGAACCGCATCCGTGAAGGTAACGTGTGCTTGGCCGAGGCATGGAACTCTCGTGCGCCGGTCGCGACCATGAGCGCGGCGATGTTGCCGGCGTCGATACCCGCTCCCGGCATGATCTCGATGCGGCCGGCGGCCTGTACGATCAGTCGTCGCAAGTTGGCACTGCCTTCCATAGCATTGGCCGCGCCGCCGGAGCTCAGTACGCGCCTGAAACCCAGGCCAATGACCACCTCAAGCGCTGCCGCCGGGTCGCGACAGACATCGATGGCGCGGTGGAAGGTCAGATCGAGCCGATCAGCGGCGGCGGCCAGTTCCCGGCAACGCGCTACATCGACGTCGCCATCCACGGTCAATGCACCGACCACCACACCGTCGCAACCGGCAGCCGCGCAGTGCGCGATGTCGGCGAGCATGGTCGCATGCTCCTCGTCTCCGTATGCGAAGTCGCCGGCGCGAGGCCGTACCAGCACATGCACAGGAATAGACAGGCTTTCGCGCACCAGTGCGATCTGCGCCAGCGACGGGGTCAGGCCGCCTAGCTCCAGCGCCGCGCATAGTTCGATGCGCGAAGCACCTCCCTCCTGTGCAGCCAGCGCCGAGGCGAGCGAGTTAGCGGCGATTTCGAGGACGTACGCCTCGGCGCGTTCCTGCTCCACTGACGTTCCTTTCACGACGTACCGGCTCCCGGTTCTGGTTCGGATGAAGATGATGCCATTACCTGCGGCATTCGTTAGCGAAGATGCACAAGCAGGCAATACTGCTGTTTCTGCTCCAGACAACAATCATGTGGGGCCGCTCCAGCCTTGCAGCGAGAATAATCCACCTATCGAGAACGACGAATGACCCCACTACGACTCGTATTGGCCGCGCTGCTGTGCGTGGCGCCATTCTCCGCCGCGCACGCCGAAAGCCCCGGCGACTACGTGCCGGAAACCGACCCGCTGGTAGTGCGGAAGCTGGAGCAATGGCAGGACTGGAAGTTCGGCTTCATGATGCACTGGGGCCCGTACAGCCAGTGGGGCGTGGTGGAGTCTTGGTCGCTCTGTTCCGAGGACCTGGAATGGTGCAAGCGTCCCGAGGGCGAGGCGTACGTGGACTACGTCAAGCGCTACGAGCAGTTGCCGACCACGTTCAATCCGGTCAAGTTCGACCCTGATCTGTGGGCGC
>JAKFDG010000418.1:0-1596 GCA_036677285.1 Pseudoxanthomonas sp. | reverse complement strand
TGCCGTTCGACAAGCTGGTGGAAGCGCTCAACCCGGTGCGCAGCCTGGCCCATAGCCCGCTGTTCCAGGTCAAGCTGGTGTTGCAGAACCAACCGCAAGGCGCCCTCGACATGCCCGGCCTGGAGGTACTGCCCGAGCCGGTCGAACACGGCCAGGCCCAGCTCGACCTGCACCTGACTGTGGAAGAAACAGCGCACGGGCTCGACTGCACCTTCAAATACAGCGTCGATCTGTTCGAGGCCGCGACGGTCGCGGCCTTCGCCGAGGAATTCAGCGCGCTGCTGGCGAAGGTGGTTGCCACCCCAGAAATGCAGATAGCGACCCTGGCCCAGGACCTCGCCCAACGCGCCCGCGAACGCCGCCTGAGCGAACAACGCGCCCGTAGCCAGCAAGGCTTGGCGCGCCTCGGCGGCGCCCGGCGCAAATCCCTTCTCACCACCGATTCCCTGGAGGGCTAGGCCCATGACCACTCCCCCGTCCCTCGGCGGCATGCGCCGTAAAGCCATCCGCTTGGAAGAAGACGCCCTGGTGCGCTTCACCCCGCTACTGCCCGGCCAGACATTCCCGCTGCTGTGCGAACCCGCCACCGCCGGGGTCAGCCTTCAAGCCTGGGCCGAACGCCAACGCGAGTTGCTGGAAAGCAAGCTGCTGGAACACGGCGCGATTCTCTTTCGCGGCTTCCCGGTGGGAACCGCCCAGGAGTTCGACCAGTGCATCAGCGCCCTCTCCGGCGGCGCGCTGGAGTACCGCTTCCGCGCTTCGCCGCGCACCCAGGTCAACCCCGGCCTGAACATCTACACCTCCACCGACTACCCGCAGGATCAGCGGATCTTCCCGCACAACGAGCATTCCTACTCGCCGGTGTTCCCGCTGAAGATCTTCCTCTGGTGCGACGTCGCCCCCGAGTGGCGCGGCGAGACGCCCATCGGCGATAGCCGCGCCATCACCCGCGCCATAGACCCGGCGATCCGCGAGCGCTTCGCCCAGAAAGGCATCATGTACGTGCGCAATTACGGCGACGGCTTCGGCCTGCCCTGGCAGACGGTGTTCCAAACCGAGGATCGCGCTCAGGTCGAGGCTTACTGCGCCAGCGTCGGCATTGCCGTGGAATGGAAGGAAAACAACCGCCTGCGCACCCGCCAAGTCGGCCCAGCACTGGTGCGCCATCCGCGTAGCCGCGAGACCCTGTGGTTCAACCACGCCACCTTCTTCCACGTCAGCACCCTGCCAGCCTCGGTGCGCGACGCCCTGCAAGCCGACTTCGCCGACGACGACCTGCCCCAGAACACCTTCTACGGCGACGGCAGCCCGATCGAGCCCGAGGTGCTGGAGCATCTGCGCGCGGTCTACCTGCAGCAGATGATCGAGTTCCCCTGGCAACGCGGCGACGTGCTGCTGCTCGACAACATGCTCGCGGTACACGCCCGCAACGAATACAACGGCCCGCGGCGCATTTTGGTGTCCATGGCCGAAGCGCTGAATAGCAGCGACGTGGCGCTTCACCGCTAACCCGCTTTTCACCCCTCTCCCTCCGGGAGAGGGCCGGGGGTGAGGGAAACATCACAGCCCCCGCAACCCATACCCAGCCCTTTTTCC
>JAKFDG010000417.1:0-3429 GCA_036677285.1 Pseudoxanthomonas sp. | reverse complement strand
CGCGTTGATCATCGCGCTGGGCATGCTGGTCGACAATGCCATCGTGGTGGTCGACGGCGTGCTCATCCGCATGCAGAAGGGCGAGAGTGCCGAACGGGCGGCTTCCACCGTCGTCAAGCAATCTGCCTGGCCGCTGCTCGGCGCCACCCTGATCGCGATCCTGGCCTTTGCCGCGATCGGTACCTCGAACGACGCCACCGGCGAGTTCTGTCGCTCGCTGTTCCAGGTGGTGACAGTCTCGCTGCTGCTGAGCTGGGTGACGGCGGTCACGGTGACGCCGCTGCTATGCGTCATGTTCCTCAAGGCGCCCACGGCCGATCAGGTGGATGCGGATCCCTACAGCGGCGGTTTCTACCGTCGCTACAAGGACTTCCTGCGTGCCTGTATCAGGCGCCGCTATCTGAGCACGGCAAGCGTGGCCGGCCTGTTCGCCGTCTCCCTGTGGGGCTTTACCTTGGTCGAGCAGAGCTTCTTCCCCAGCTCGACACGCCCCCAGTTCATGGTGGATTACTGGCTGGCCCAGGGTACGCACATAGACGCCACGCGCGCCGAAGCCGTGCGGGTCGAGCGCTTGCTGCTCGAGCAGGACGGGGTAACGCACGTGACCACCACCCTGGGCGAAGGCGCGCTACGCTTTTTGCTCACCTACCAGCCGGAACAGCCCAACCCGGCTTACGCGCAGTTTCTGGTCAGCGTGGACGATCACCGCGTCATCGCCGACCTTATGGCGAAAGTCGAGGTCGAGCTCGCCACTCGCTTCCCGGATGCGCTGGCCTATGCCTCGCCGTTCGAGCTCGGCACAGGGGTGAGCGGCAAGATTCAGGCGCGGCTCAGCGGCCCCGACCCGGATGAGCTGCGTCGGCTCGGCGACCAGGTGCAGCAGATCTTTCGGCAAGATCCCGACGCCAAGGCGGTGCGCACAGATTGGCGGCAACGGGTAAAGCTCGTACGAGCGAATCTGGCCGAGGAGCAGGCCAACGTCAACGGCATCACCCGTGCCATGGTGGCGGCGGCGATCCGGGAAGGTTTCCAGGGCGTGACCGCGGGCGTCCATCGTGAGACGGACCTGCTGCTGCCGATCATAGTGCGCGTCGACGAAGCGTCGCGTAACGACATCGATGGCCTGGCGAGTCTGCAGATCTGGAGCCCGGTGGCGCAGAGGATGATCCCGTTGCAGCAGGTGGTGCGATCGTTCGAAACCACCTTCGAGGACGAGCTGATCCATCGCCGCGACCGCAAGCGCACGCTCACCGTCTACGCCGACCCGAGGCAAGGCAACGCGAACGAGCTGTTCTCGCGGCTGCGCCCGCAGGTCGAGGCCTTGCCGCTGCCGCCCGGCTACAGCCTGGAGTGGGGCGGGGAGTACGAGGACGCCGGCAAGGCCCAGGCCGGTCTTGCCGCGACCATCCCGGTGTTTCTCGTGGTCATGGTGCTGATCACCATCATGATGTTCAACACCCTGCGCCAGCCACTGGTGATCTGGCTATGCGTGCCGCTGGCCCTGATCGGTGTGACCGCCGGCCTGCTGCTCACCGGGCAGCCCTTCGGCTTCATGGCCTTGCTCGGTTTCCTCAGTCTGATCGGCATGCTGATCAAGAACGCCATCGTGTTGATCGAGCAGATCGATCTGGAATGCGACGAAGGCAAGGAATTGCTGCCGGCGATCATCGATGCCGGGGCGAGCCGCCTGCGCCCGGTGGCGATGGCCGCGCTGACCACGGCGCTCGGCATGATTCCCTTGGTGTTCGATGCCTTCTTCGTATCCATGGCCATTACCATCATCGGCGGCCTGTTGTTTGCGACCGTTCTCACCATGGTCGTGCTGCCGGTGTTCTATGCGCTGATCTATCGAGCGCCATGAGTCCTCCGTCTCGGCGGCCGGTGGGCCGCATCGATTCGAGAGGCCCAGTTCAACAACCCGCAACAGATGAGACGAGCATGACGCTGACAGACCAAAGCATTGGTATCCGCACGGGCGAAGAGCTCGACGCCGCCGTTATCGACGCCTACCTCAAGGCCCATATTCCCGGCCTTAGCGGCGAGCCGCGTATCAGCCAGTTCCCCGGCGGCGCCTCGAACCTGACCTACCTGCTCGAATACCCCGAGCAGGAGTTCGTCCTGCGCCGCCCGCCGTTCGGTCACAAGGCCAAGTCGGCGCACGATATGGGCCGCGAATACCGCATCCTCAACCAGCTCAACGCCGGTTTTCCCTACTGCCCCAAGGCCTACGTGCACTGCACCGACGAGTCGGTGATCGGCGCCGAGTTCTATGTCATGGAGCGGGTCAAGGGCATCATCCTGCGCTCGGACATGCCGGCCGAGCTGAGTTTCAGCGCCGAGCAGACCGCCACGCTGTGCCAGAGCTTTATCGACAAGCTGGTGGAGCTGCACAACGTCGACTACGCAGCCTGCGGTCTCGGCGACCTGGGCAAGCAGCAAGGCTATGTGGCGCGCCAGATCGGCGGATGGATCAGCCGTTACGAGAAGGCCCTGACTCCCGACGCGCCGACCTGGGAGCCGGTCAAGGCCTGGCTGCGCGACAAGATGCCGGCCGATCACCACAAGCCGGGCATCGTGCACAACGACTACCGCTTCGACAACGTGATCCTCGACCCGAGCAACCCGATGCGGATCATCGGCGTGCTGGACTGGGAGCTGACCACCATCGGCGACCCGCTGATGGACCTGGGCAACACCCTGGCCTACTGGATCGAGGCGGGCGACTCGCAGCCCATGCAGTCGATCCGTCGCCAGCCGAGCAACGCCCCGGGCATGCTGAGTCGCCAGGCGTTTGCCGACTACTACGCCGAGCGCGCCGGCCTGCCTGCCATCGACAACCTGGACTATTACTACACCTACGGCCTGTTCCGCCTGGCCGGTATCGTCCAGCAGATCTACTACCGCTTCTACCATGGCCAGACGCGGGACCCGCGCTTCGCCGAGTTCATCCAGATGAACCGGCTGCTGGAGCAGGCGGCCCTGCAGGTCATTTCTCAGTCGCGCTTGTAAGGCGCATCGCGCTGCCGCTCGGGGGCTGCAAGCCCCCGGCCGAACCAGGCGGTAAGTGTGCCGGCGCAGCGATCAGCGGTTCGCCACGAACAGTTTCAGCGCCTGGCAGGCCGTCTCGGTTTCGGTCTTGAGCCGCGCCGAGTCCCTATGAGCGGCCCAGGCGATGATCAGTCCGTCGACCAGTTGAATGAGCAGGCGGCTGGTCGATTGCAGGTACGCAGGGTCGAGTTGGCTGCCGATGGCGCGTTCGAGCTCGCGCTCGATGGCCTCGGAGGCAACCGCGAAGATCTTGCTCGCCATCTCGGGATTGTTACGCAGCGTCCAGTAGAAGAGCTCGGTTTGCGCCTTGGCCAGTTCAGGATGCGCGGTAAACCAGGTAATCAGATGGCGCAGCATCTCCGCCGCGCTATCGGCTGCGGT
>JAKFDG010000416.1:0-3660 GCA_036677285.1 Pseudoxanthomonas sp. | reverse complement strand
TAGCCTCGCAGGCGTTCGCTCGCATCAAAATTGCCTTCCGGGCCGCTGATGAAGGCGATGCGTCGGTGCCCCGCTTCCAGCAGGTGCCGCATCATCGCGACCGCACCGCCATGATTGTCGATGCAGAGCACCGGATAGGCGTCATCAGCCAGTTGCGTGTTGATCAGTACCGTCGGCAGCGACGTCGGCAGGTTGTCAGTCAGGAATCCCGGGCGGTCCGCATATGGCGACAACACCAGCAACCCGTCGACACGACCGCGCATGGCGCGCAGCGCCTCGCCCTGCTCTTCGGGATGGCCGTGGTAGCTGGAAACCAGCAGGTGCTGGCGGCGGGCACGGGCGACGCCGTCGATGCCGCGGATCAGTTCGGAAAAGAATTCGCCATAGAGGTCCGGCAGGACCACGCCGATGGTCTGGGTGCGGCGGCTGCTCAGGCTGCGCGCAGCGGCATGCGGCTGGTAACGCAAGCGGCTGGCGGTTTCCACCACCAGCTTGCGCACCCCTTCGGTCACATTTTCATGACCGTTGAGTGCGCGCGACACGGTTGCCACGGAGACCGAAGCCTCGCGTGCCACATCCTTGATGGTGACCGTGGTACGTGCCATTCACCGTCCCTTCCGCAGCCATGACTCGGCAAGTGCGGCGGACTGTAAACGTTTTCACAGCCATATGTAAAGCTTTCATAAGGCGCGTCATAAAATCAATATAAATCAAATGCTTATGAAGTTAAATGCCACACTTTTCTTGCCGCGCCGCAACATATTTCATGACGGCCAGCAGTGATGAAATCTTCCGGAAAAGCACCACTGCTTGCGCCTGCTTTCTCTACTGGGTCACTTCAAAACGAGCCTCGAGGTTGTCTACCGAATTGCCGCCGGCGAAGACGGTGAACGTACCCGGTTCCACCACTCGCCTCATGGCAGGCCCATAAAAGGCCAGATCGTCGGCGGTAAGGGTGAAGGCGAGTGTCTGCGACTGGCCGGGGAGCAAGTGGATCCGGCGGAACCCGCGCAGTTGCTTCACGGGGCGGGTGATGCTGGCGACGTCATCGCGCAGGTAGAGCTGCACCACCTCGTCGCCGGCGCGCGCGCCGGTATTGGTGACGGTCACCTGCACCTGCAGCGTGCCGTTCGCAGGAATCTTCTTCTCGCTCACCCGCAGCGCGTCATAACGGAAGCTCGTGTAGCTGAGCCCGTGCCCGAAGGCATACAGCGGCGTCCACGCCACGTCCAGGTACTTGGATGTATATCTTTCTTCTTCGCGCGGCGGCCGTCCGGTGTTCTTGTGGGCGTAGTAGATCGGCACCTGGCCCACATTGCGTGGAAAGGTGATCGGCAGGCGACCGGCCGGGTTGTAGTCGCCGAACAGGACGTCGGCCAGCGCATGGCCCGCTTCGATGCCAGGGAACCACGCCTCCACGATTGCCGGCACTTGTTCCTGCAGGGCATTGACCGACAACGGACGGCCGTTGAACAGCACTGCGGCCACCGGCTTGCCCGTCTTCTGCAAGGCCAGCGCCAGTTGCTCCTGCACGCCCGGAAGGTCGAGCGAAGTCCTGTTGTTGGCTTCGCCGCTCATGTCTTCGGCCTCGCCCACGAACAGCAACACGGCATCGGCGTCTCCCGCCACGCGCAGCGCTTCGGCGAAACCCGTGGTGTCGGAACTGTTGATGTCGGCGCCGCGCGCGTAGAGGACCTTGGTTTCCGGGCCGACCGCTGCGCGGATTCCGGCAAGCGGCGTCACCACGTCCTCGGGACGGCCCATGCCTGCCCAGCTGCCGAGCATTGCGCGCGGGTTGTCGGCCAGGGGGCCGATCACCGCAAGCGTGCGCACCTGTTTGGATAGTGGCAGCACGCCACCCTTGTTCTTCAGCAGCACCATGGATTCCCGGGCCATGGCGCGCGCAGCATCGCGATTTGCGGCGGTGAGCGTTTGGCTTTTTTCCAGCGCTTCATCGCAATTCCGGTACGGGTTCTCGAACAACCCCAACCGGTACTTGGCGCGCAACACACGGCGCACCGCATCGTCGACCGTGGCCACGGAAACCTTCGCGTCACGGACCGCCTTCGGCATGTCCTTGCGGTAAATGTCGCTGACCATGTCGATATCGACGCCAGCATCCAGCGCACGCGTGCCGGCCTCGGTGCGGTCGGCGGCGATGCCATGGTGCATGAGCTCCATCACGCCGGTGTAGTCGCTGACCAGCACGCCGTCGAAGCCCCATTCCCCACGCAGCACGCCATTGATCAGTGGGCCATTGGCATGCATGGGCACGCCGGCGATCTCGTTGAAGGAAGCCATCACCGAACCGACCCCTGCCTTCACCGCCGCATGGAACGGCGGCAGGTAGACCTCGCGCAGGGCGCGCTCGGAAATGTCCACGGTGTTGTAATCGCGGCCGGCTTCGGCGCCGCCATAGGCGACGAAATGCTTGGCGGTGGCGAGAACGGAATCTGCGGCACGCAAATCCTTGCCCTGGAACCCACGCACCCGCGCCGCGGCCATCATTTCACCGAGATAAGTGTCTTCGCCGGCTCCTTCGACCACCCGTCCCCAACGCGGATCGCGCGCCACGTCCACCATCGGCGCATAGGTCCAGTGAATGCCGTGCGCGGTGGCTTCCACCGCGGCGACACGGGCTGCGTTTTCCACAGCAACGGGGTTGAAGCTTGCCGCCTCCCCCAGCGGCACCGGAAATACCGTGCGGAAGCCGTGGATCACGTCGAAACCGAACAGCAAAGGAATACCCAGCCTGGATTCCTTGACCGCGATGCGCTGCAACTCGCAGGTCTGCGCAACGCCCTGCATGCCCAGGAACGAACCCACCTGGCCCTGGCGCACCTGGTCCGTACCAGCGGCCTTTGCCTTGGGTCCCGTATCGTTGCCGATGCCGGGCGGCTGGTTGAGCTGACCCAGCTTTTCCTCGAGGGTCATCCGCGCCAGCAACGTGTCGATGAAAGCCTTTTCCGCTGCGTCGGAAGGCATCCTCGCTTCCGAGGCCATCGCTGTCAGCGACGTCAATGCCATCACCCACAGCGCCAGCGAGCGCTTGCCACGCGATCCGCGGTTCCTGGTCCGGTTGGTCGCCTTCATATTTCCATCCTCCGCCTTCAAGATCTCAGACGGGCAAATGTAAACGGTTTCATGAAGGTGCGTAAGAGCAGGGACCGCGCTGCAGGGAAGCCTAGTCGGCGCCCTCAGGCGCCGAGGCATGGATCTGCAGTGCGTGGATGTCGGTCGTCATCATCTGCCCCAACGCCGCATAGACCGCCCGATGGCGTGCCAACGGAGCCATCCCGGAAAACGCCGCACTGACGATCTCGACACTGTAGTGGCCGCGCCCGTCGCTGGCGCCGGCATGGCCAGCATGCTGATGGCTGTCATCGGTCACCACTAGCACGGAAGGGGCGAAGGCCGTTTCCAGCGCTACCCGGATCCGCTCCACGCGGCTCATGGCAGAACCTTGCGGAACGGGCGCACTTCCACCCGCGAGTACACCCCTCGCTCCGTGTAGGGGTCGGCCTGGGCCCAGGCCCGGGCCGATTCGAGCGAATCGAACTCGGCGACCACGATGCTGCCGCTGAAGCCGGCCGGCCCCGGATCTTCGGCATCGATCGCCGGGCACGGCCCGGCCAGCAACAGGCGGCCTTGGTCGCGCAG
>JAKFDG010000415.1:0-1856 GCA_036677285.1 Pseudoxanthomonas sp. | reverse complement strand
GGCTGGGTGAAGGCGATCTCTTCGCCGGGCTTCAGGGTTTCCGGGTCGCCGCCCGGGGACAGGCCGATGTAGTTCTCGCCCAGCAGGCCGCTGGTGAAGATGCCGGCGGAGGTGTCCGCGGGCAGGTCCTTGTACTCATTGTTGATGGCGAGGGTGACGACGGAATCGAATTTGACCGGATCCAGCTGAATCCCGGCCACCTGCCCGATCACCACCCCGCCGATCTTGACCGGTGCCTGCGGGCGCAGCTGGCCCAGGTTGGTGAAGCGCGCCTTCAGCTCGTAGCTGCTGCCGCCGAAGCCGAACTTCTGGTTGGTCGAGGCGATCGCCAGCACCAGCAAGGAGGCCAGGGCCAGCAAGAGGAAGGCGCCGACGGCGAATTCGAGACGGGGTCCACGGACGGCCATGGCATCAACTCCTGAACAGCAAGGCGGAAAGAACGAAATTGAACATCAGCACCAGCAGCGAGGCGTTCACCACCGCGCGGGTGGTGGCCACCGAGGTGCCCTCGATGGTGGGTTCGGCATGGAAACCGACGTAGGCCGCGACCAGCGCGCTGGTGCCGCCGAAGATCGCGGCCTTGAAGAAGGCGACGCAGAAGTCGTCGGCGAAATCCACGCTGTCCTTGAGCGTCTGCCAGAAGGTGCCGGAATCCACGCCGATGACATGCACCGCTTCCAGGTAACCGGCGGTGATGGCCATGCTGCAGAAGAAGCCGGTCAGCAGCGGCACGCTCAGCACCGCCGCCCAGAAGCGGGGCGCGACCGCCTTGGCGATGGGGTCGATGGCCATCAGCTCCAGCGCCTTGATCTGGTCGGTGGCGCGCATCAGGCCCAGCTCGGCGGCGATCGAACTGCCGGCCCGGCCGACGAACAGCAGCGCGGTCAGCACCGGTCCCAGTTCCCGGTACAGGCCCAGGCCCAGCAGGGCGCTGACCTGGCTGGTGGCGCCGTAGGTTTCCAGCGCGCGATAGCCCAGCAGGGTCACCGACAGGCCCACGAAGGCACCGCCCGCAGCGACGATCGGCAGCGAACGTCCGCCAATCTTGTAGATTTCGCGAACAAGTTCGGCGAAAAAGTCCCGGGTGGGCACGGACGAGCGCAGCACCGACAAGGTGAACAGGCCGGCCCGGCCCAGCGAGCGGGTCGCGGTGACGAAGGGCATCAGGCGGCCTCGGTCCGGGGGGTGGCGTCGAAGGGGATGGGGCCGTCCGGCTCCCCGCGCAGGAACTGGCGGACCAGCGGGTCTGCGCTGTTCTCCAGCTCGACGGGCGTGCCGGAGAACACGACCCCGCCATTGGCGATGACCACGGCGTGGTCGGCGATCGGCAAAGTCTCATGCACGTGATGGGTGACGATGACGCTGGTCAGGCCCAGGGTGTCGTTGAGACGCTGGATCAGGCTGGTGATCACGCCACTGGCGATCGGGTCCAGCCCGGTCAGGGGTTCGTCGTAGAGCATCAGCGGCGGGTCCAGGGCCAGGGCCCGGGCCAGGGCCACGCGCCGGGCCATGCCGCCGGAGAGTTCGCGCGGGTAAGCGTCCGCGGCGGCCAGCAGGCCCACGGCGTTGAGCTTGAAGTTGACGATGCGCTCCACCAGCACCGCCGGCAGTTTCGTGTGCGTGCGCAGCGGCAGGGCCACGTTCTCGGCCACGGTCAGGTCGGTGAGCAGGCCATTGCCCTGCAACAACACGCCGATGCCCTTGCGCATCTCCAGCAGATGGCGGCTGCCTTTAGGCACTGGCTTGCCGAACACTTCCACCGTGCCTGCGGCCGGCGGCAGTTCGCCGGTCAGCGCCGCCAGCAGCGTGGACTTGCCGCTGCCCGACGGACCCAGCACCGCGGTGATGCTGCCGCG
>JAKFDG010000414.1:0-7935 GCA_036677285.1 Pseudoxanthomonas sp. | reverse complement strand
GTGTCGATGCCCGTATCCGCGTTGAAATACGCGCCCCGCACCTTCAAGGTCATCACCAGTTCCTCGACCGCGCAGTTGCCGGCGCGTTCGCCGATGCCGTTGACCGTGCATTCGACCTGGCGCGCGCCGCCCTCGATCGCGGCCAGTGAGTTGGCCACGGCCAGGCCCAGGTCGTTGTGGCAGTGGGTGCTGAAGACCACGTCGCGCGCGCCCGGCACGTTGGCGATCATGCGTTCGAACAGGCCGCGGATCTCGTTGGGCGTGGTATAGCCGACCGTGTCCGGCAGGTTGATGGTTCCGGCGCCGGTGGCGATTGCCGCGGCAATCACCTCGGCCAGGAAATCCTCCTCGGTACGCAACGCGTCCTCGGCCGAGAACTCGACGTCGTCGACGAAGCTGCGGGCGAAGGCGACGCTGCTTGCGGCCGCGTCCAGCACCTGTTGGCGGCTCATGCGCAGCTTGTGCTCGCGGTGCAGCGGGCTGGTGGACAGGAACAGGTGGACGCGCGGCCTGGTCGTGCCCTGCAGCGCGCGGGCCGAGGCTTCGACATCGCCGGGCAGGCAGCGCGACAGCACGCACAGGGTGGTGCTGCGCAGTTCGCGCGCGATCAGCGACGCGGCTTCGCGGTCGGACTGCGAACTTGCGGGGAAGCCGGTCTCGATCGTGTCCACGCCCAGTTCGGCCAGCGCGCGCGCCATCACCAGCTTCTGCTGCGGCGACATGCTGCAACCGGGCGATTGCTCGCCGTCGCGCAGGGTGGTGTCGAAAATCCGGATCCTGGCCGGTTGCGATACAGGTACTTCGCTCACCAGATGTACTCCTCTTCGGTGACGGCGCGGCGCGCAACGGGCGCGTCCACGGCGATGGGGGCAATGGGGGAAATGAAATCGGCCATGGCATGCCCTGGTTCGATGGCATGGCCCGGTTCGACCGGATGCAGTTCCTGGGTACGGCGGCGTGGCTTGCGCGGCGCGCGTGGGCGCACGTCAGAGAGCAGGCCTGCGAGCACCGCAGCATCGATGTTGCCGCCGGACACCACCGCGCACTTGCGCTTGCCGGACACGCGGCGACCCGCGGCCAAGGCCAGCGCACCGGCGCCCTCGGCGATGATGTTTTCTTCCAGTGCCAGCCGGACCAGGGTTTCGCGCAGTTCCGCCTCGCGCACTATGACCACGTCGTCCAGCAGGCTGGCGCACAGGCGACGGGTCAGGAAGCCGGGCACCTTGACGCGCACCCCGTCGGCCAGGCTCGCGACCGGATCGATCAGCGAAGTGTCGCCCTTCAGCGCGCGCGCCATCGAATCGACGCCTTCCACCTGCGCGCCCACTACTCGCACACCCTGCGATTTCAACGCCAAAGCGACGCCGGACGCCAGGCCGCCGCCGCCGATCGGCACGATCACCACGTCCGGTGCATGCGGCGCGATCTCGATGCCGACCGTGCCCTGGCCTGCGATGACATCAGGATCGTCGAACGCGGACAGGAAGCGGTAATCGTTCTGCGCGGCCAGTTCGCGGGCGAAGGCATAGGCCTCGTCATAGCTGTTGCCGTGCTGGCGCACGGTCGCGCCCCAGTGCGCCACGCCGGCGATCTTGTTGGCGGGGGCGCCGTACGGCATCACCGTGATCGCCTGCACGCCCAGCCGGTAGGCGGCCCAGGCCAGCCCCTGCGCATGGTTGCCGGCGGAAGCGGCTATCACCGGACGCAGGTCGCCGCGTTCGCGCGCGGCCAGCAACGCGTTCAGCGCGCCGCGCACCTTGTACGAACCGGTTCGCTGCAGGTTCTCCAGCTTCAGCAACACCCCGAAGCGTTCGGCGTGGTGCAGCGGCGTCGGCGGCAGGTAGCGCCGCAGGCGCGCCTGCGCGGCCAGCACGTCGGCCACGGTGACGATTACGTCGCCTACGTCCGGTTCGTTGCTGGCGCTGGCGCGATTGCTGTCAGGCATCGATGCACGCGATTGGCCAAGGTTGAAGAAGGCGCCTCCGGACTTGGCGATGCACGGCGTGTACGGACAGTCCGTTCATGGCAGTGCCTCGACAGGCAGTTCGGCAGGCGCGGTTTCGACAGCGGCTGCTTCGACAGGCGTGATCTCGACCGACACGCAGTCGTACACCTTCAGCATCTGCAGGCGCAGGGTTTCGGCGGGACGTTGCCCGTCGACCACCAGCTGCAGGCGCCAGCGTCCGTCCACCGCGGCGGGTTCGCCGTTGATCGAATGCGGGGTGAAGCCGCGGCGCTCGGCCATGCCGATCACGCGTGTCAGCGCGCCTTCGGCCGGCTTCAGCACCAGGTCAAGCCGGTATCGCATGCGTGGGCTCCGTGCGTTCCACAGGGTTGTGATCGGCGGGATTGCTGTCCAGCATGGTGCCGTTGGCGGTGTTCGGCGGCACCAGCGGCCACACGTTGGCCTTGATGTCGATGGCCACGTGCAGCAGCGCCGGACCCGGCTGCGCCAGCAGGTCGACCAGCGCGTCCTCCACTTCGCTGCGGCGGTCGATGCGCCTGGCGGGAATGCCGAACACTTCGGCCAATGCGGCGAAGTCCGGGTTGTCGGACAGGTCGATCTCGCTGTAGCGCTTGGCGAAGAACAGTTCCTGCCACTGCCGGACCATGCCCAGCGAACTGTTGTCCAGCAGCACGATCTTCACCGGCAGCTGGCAGCGGGCGATGGTCACCAGCTCCTGCACGTTCATCATGAAACTGCCATCGCCGCTGACCAGCAGCACGGTGCGGTCGGGACAAGCGAACTGCGCGCCCATCGCCGCCGGCAGGCCGAAACCCATGGTTCCCAATGCGCCGCTGGTCAGATGGTTGCGCGGATGGTTGAACCTGCAGTGCTGCGCCACCCACATCTGGTGCTGGCCGACATCGCAGGCGACGATGGCGTCGTCCGGCGCCAGCTCGGTCATGCGCTTCAGCAGCGCGGGTGCGTAGATGTCGGTGCCGGGCGCGTCGTAGCGGAAGCCGTGCTTCTCGCCCAG
Source organism: Pseudoxanthomonas sp. (assembly GCA_036677285.1). Taxonomy (GTDB): domain Bacteria; phylum Pseudomonadota; class Gammaproteobacteria; order Xanthomonadales; family Xanthomonadaceae; genus Pseudoxanthomonas_A. Next base: position 4,954 of record JAKFDG010000414.1, on the reverse strand, counting down.
CATGCGGCAGCGCTTGCGCCAGTCATCGCAGGTAGCGCGCGCACCGGCCAGTGCGCGCAGTCCCGCGGCCACGTCGCCGGGCAGGGCGATGTTGGCGGTGCGCAGCTTGGAGATCTCGTAGGCGTCCGCATCCAGGTGGATGACGCGCGCGAACGGCGCGAATTCGGCCAGTTTGCCGGTGGCGCGGTCGTCGAAACGGGCGCCGACCACGATCAGCAGGTCCGATTCCTGCACGGCCATGTTCGCGGCGCGGGTACCGTGCATGCCCAGCATGCCGAGGTAATTCGGATGGCCGCCGGGCAACGCGCCCAAGCCGCGCAGGGTCAGCACGGTCGGGATCTGCGTGGCTTCGACGAATTCGCGGAACACATCGACTGCGTTGGCCAGGCCGATGCCGCCGCCGCCGTAGATCACCGGCTTCTCCGCACCCGCGATCGCGGCCAGCGCTTCGGCCAGTGCCGCTTGCGGTGGCGCCGGAACGGGATCGACCGACGCTGGTACGTGATTGGGCAGGTGCGAGGCATCGGCGACCTGCACGTCTTTCGGCAGGTCGATCAGCACGGGACCGGGCCGGCCTTCGCGGGCGATGCGGAAGGCATCGCGCACGATCTCCGGCAGGTCTTCCACCCGGCGCACGATGTAGCTGTGCTTGACGATCGGCAGGGTCAGACCGAACACGTCCAGCTCCTGGAACGCATCCGTGCCCATCAAATGGGTGGCGACCTGTCCGGTCAGGCACACCATCGGCACTGAATCCAGCATCGCGTCGGCGATGCCGGTGACCAGGTTGGACGCGCCGGGACCGGAGGTCGCGACGCACACGCCGACCCGGCCGCTGGCGCGCGCATAACCATTCGCCGCCAATGCCGCGCCCTGCTCATGGCGCACCAGGATGTGCTTCAGCTTCGAATCCACCAGCGCGTCGTAGAACGGCATGATGGTGCCGCCCGGATAACCGAACAGCGTCTCGACGCCCTCGGCCTCCAGCGCCTGGGTCAGCCAGCGTGCGCCATTGCGTGGGGCAGTGGCCGCGGTTGCGTTCATGCGACGGCGGCCTCCGGCGTGGCGGTGGCGTCATCCGCATCCGGCTGCGTGGCGTTGGCCGACAGCCACACCATCTTGGCGCGCAGCTTCTTGCCGACGACTTCGATCGGGTGATCCAGGTCGGCCTGCTTGAACTTCTTGTAGTTCGGCAGGCCGGCTTCGTATTCGGCGATCCAGTTCCTGGTGAACGTGCCGTCCTGGATGTCGATCAGGATGTCCTTCATCCGCGCCTTGGTGCCGGCGTCGATGACGCGCGGGCCGCTGACGTAGTCGCCGTACTGCGCGGTCTCGGACACGAATTCCAGCATGCGGGTGATGCCGCCTTCGTAGAACAGGTCGACGATCAGCTTCAGTTCGTGCAGCACTTCGTAATAGGCGATCTCCGGCTGGTAACCCGCTTCCACCAGGGTCTCGAAGCCGGCCTGCACCAGCGAGCTGGCGCCGCCGCACAGCACCGCCTGTTCGCCGAACAGGTCGGTCTCGGTCTCTTCCTTGAACGTGGTCTTGATGATGTTGGCGCGCGCGCCACCCAGGCCGGCGGCATAGGCCAGCGCCAGCGCCTCGGCGTTGCCGCTCTTGTCCTGGTGGATGGCGTAGATGCAGGGCACGCCGCGGCCGATCTCGTATTCACGGCGCACCAGTGCGCCCGGACCTTTCGGTGCGACCAGGACGACGTCGATGTCCTCGCGCGGCTTGATCAGGTCGAAGTGGACGTTCAATCCGTGCGCGAACAACAGGCAGGCACCGGGCTTGATGTTGTCCTTCAGCACTTCGTCGTACAGCTTGCGCTGGACCATGTCGGGAGTCAGCACCGCGACCAAGTCGGCATCCTTGACCGCTTCGGCGGGCGCCTTCACCACGAAGCCATCGGCCTGTGCCTTCGCTGTGGTCGGGCCACCCGGACGCAGGCCCACGGTCACGTCGAAACCTGATTCGCGCAGGTTCAGCGCGTGCGCGCGGCCCTGGCTGCCGTAGCCGACGATGGCGATCTTGGTGCTGGGAAGGGTCTGCATGGTCATGGCGTAGGAAGTCCTGAGGTTGAAATGGAAGGTGGAAAAGGTCAGACCAGGATCAGGTCGTCGTGCGACGTGGTCGTGGTGATGGAAGGAATGGTCTTGCCGTCGAGCGGGCCGGGTGCGGTGACCGCGCCTTTCGAGGCGGAACCGACGCTGCGCGCGTACTTGGCCAGGGCGCCGGTGGTGACGCGCGGGGCGATGCGCGCCGCTACGCGCTGTGACAGATCCGCGGCGACGTTGATCGTGCGCGTGGCCACGTCGATGCTGACGGTGTCGCCTTCGCGCAGTTTCGCCAGCGGGCCGCCCAGCGCGGCTTCCGGCGAGATGTGGCCGACCATGAAGCCGCGGGTGGCGCCGGAGAAGCGGCCGTCGGTGATCAGCGCAACGTCGTCGCCCAGGCCCTGGCCGACCAGCGCGGCGGTGACCGCCAGCATCTCGCGCATGCCGGGGCCGCCGACCGGCCCTTCGAAGCGGATCACCACCACATCGCCCGCATTGATGCGGCGCGCATCGACGGCGGCGAAGCAGGCTTCCTCCGAATCGAACACGCGCGCCGGGCCGCTGAAACGATCGCGGCCGTGGCCGGCCAGTTTCAGGATGCAGCCTTCAGGCGCCAGGTGGCCATAGAGGATGGAATAGCCGCCCTGCGGCTTGATCGGGTTCGACAGCGGGCGCACGACGTCCTGCGTGGCCGGATACGCGGCGGCATCGACTTCCTGGAAAAAATTGCGGCCGGTGACCGTGGGGATATCCGCGATCAAACCGGCCGCCTTCAGTTCGCGCGCCACCAGCGCAGTGCCGCCCTGCTCGAACATCTCGGCGGCGGTGTAGCGTCCGCCGGGTTTCAGATCGGCGATCACCGGTGTCGAAGAAGCCGCCTGGAATTCCTCCAGGTCGAATTCCACGCCCGCTTCGTGCGCGATCGCCAGCAGGTGCATCGCGGCATTGGTGGAGCCGGCGGTGGCCGACACCGCATGCGCGGCGTTGCGAAGCGCACGCGCGGTGATGATGTCGCGCGGCAGCGGACCGTTGTCGCGCACGCGCTGCATGACAATCTCGCCACACTTGTAGGCGGCTTGGTTCTTGTCGGCATGCAACGCCGGAATGTCGTTCAGGCCCAACGGCGACACGCCCAGGAAGGTCAGGACCATGGCCATGGTGTTGGCGGTGAACTGGCCGCCACAGGCGCCGGCGCCGGGGCAGGCGGCTTTCTCCACTTCGGCCAGTTCCGCGTCATCGATCTTGCCAGCCGAATGCGCGCCGACCGCCTCGAACACGTCCTGGATGGTGACCGCCTTGCCCTTGCACTTGCCGGGCATGATGGTGCCGCCATACAGGATCACGCCCGGCACGTTCAACCGCGCCAGGGCCATCGCCGCGGCGGGAATGGTCTTGTCGCAACCGCACAGCAACACCACGCCATCCAGGCAGTGGCCGCTAACCGCCAGCTCGATGGAATCGGCGATCACCTCGCGCGAGGCCAGCGAGGCGCGCATGCCGCTGCTGCCCATGGCGATGCCGTCGGTGATGGCGATGGTGTTGAACTCGATCGGTGTGCCGCCGGAGGCGCGGATGCCATTGCTGGCGTGTTCGGCCAGCTCGCGCAGGGTCAGGTTGCAGGGCGAGACGTTGGACCAGGTGTGGACCACGGCGATCATCGGTTTGGCGATGGCCGCATCGTCCAGCCCGGTGGCGCGCAGCATGGCGCGCGCCGGGGCGTGGGCCGGCCCTGCCTTGATCGCATCGCTGTTGCGCTTGGTGTTCAAACCTTGTTCCTTTGCGTTTTTTTGTTTCGAAAATAAAAAAACCCCGCACTTCTCAGTGCGGGGTTTTGTCGAATTCCTGGCTTTTCTGCTTACGCGCCGATTCGTCCCGCACCTGTGTGTGAGGTAATAAGTACGAGTACGAGAATCGAGGCCGCCGCGCCGTGGGGCGCAGTCAGGTCAAGGTTCGGGGGCGTGTGGCGTTGCAACATGGATGCAGATAAACATGGCCGATTGGGACTGTCAAGCGCGGCGGAAGCATTTCGACGAATGGATGCGAACGGTTTCAATCGAAACGAAAATTCGTCGCGCGTTATCGGCAAGATCGCACCACCCCGGTGCATCGCTTGAGGATGCCACCTCGGTCTTTCCCACTACTTTTCCTTGTCCTCGATCGGAAAGGCATCCAGGGGGGATTCAAATGCGATGAAAAGGACGCAGGGATCGCCTTTTGCACAGAAGGCCTTGTGCGGCACTTTGGCAGGGCCGTACGCATAGGCCCCTGGCTTGAGAACAGTGGTCGCCCGCCTGTCATAGGTAACGTGCAGTTCGCCTGAAACCAGCACCATGCGCTCCGCGGATGTGTGCCAGTGGGCCGGGATGGTGGAACCTGCCGGAACCTTGAAGAACACGTCGACATTGTCCTTTGCAGGGTCGCCGTGAAGGACCGCGATCGCGCAGCCTTCCGGCAGGAAGGCCGGGCACGGTCCCCATTGCAGCTTGGGGTCCTGGAGCGTCCAGGCCAGCGCCGGCTCTTTGTCCGGGGTCTGTGCGAGTGCCGGCCCGCAGGCCAAAAGCGCAAACAAGATTGCGATGAAGTGCAGATGCTTGTACATGAACCACCTCCTGATCGTTTCTCGCGATGGATGTACAGATTGCTGCTCAGCTGCGCTTGAACCGCGCCGCTTCCTCGGAGCCGCCCGTCGCGTTGCCGGCGCTGTACGAGTGCGCGCCGGCGCCGGCCAGCTTGCCGCCGTCGACGATCAGATATTCCTCGCGCAGCGGACGGCCGTCGAACCAGCATTCCAGGATCTCGCGCACGCCAGCGGCATAACGGGTCTGCGCCGACAGCGAGGTGCCGGAGATGTGCGGGGTCATGCCGTGGTGCGGCATGCTGCGCCACGGGTGGTC
>JAKFDG010000413.1:0-1654 GCA_036677285.1 Pseudoxanthomonas sp. | reverse complement strand
AGCTTGAGGGTGACGAAGACTTCCGCCAGTTCCCCGCGCAACTTGACCACGGCCTTGTTGTCGGCGCCGTTCTTGGCATAGGACTTCTTGAACTTGGCGTAGCCGTCGGCCAGCGCCTGCATGCGGCGCGCGACTTCCTCCGGATCCGGACCGGTGGGACCGGCTTCCTCGGCTTCCTCGGCAACGGGGGCCTCTTCGTCGTCTTCGGCCTCGGCATCATCGGCAACCACCACGACCACGGGCTCGGGAACTTCCTCGATCAGATCGTTGAAGCCAACCACGATTTCCGCCAGGCGCTTCTTGCCCGCCTTGTGCATTTCGTAGTCTTCCAGCAGCAGCTCGATCGACCACGGGAAGCTGCCCAGCGACGCCTGCACCTGGCCCAGGCCTTCCTCGATGCGCTTGGCGATGGCGATCTCGCCCTCGCGGGTCAGCAGCTCGACCGTACCCATCTCGCGCATGTACATGCGCACCGGGTCGGTGGTGCGGCCACCTTCGGTATCCAGGGTCAGCGCGGCAGCGGCTTCCTCGGCGGCGGTGTCGTCGACCTCGCGGTTGCCGGTGCTGTTGCCGGCCAGCAGCAGGGTTTCGACATCGGGCGCGACTTCGTGCACCTCGATGCCCATGCCGTTGATCATGCCGATGATGTCTTCGATCTGCTCCGCGTCGACGATGTCGTCGGGGAGGTGGTCGTTGACTTCGGCAAAGGTCAGGTAGCCCTGTTCCAGGCCCTTGCTGATCAGTAGCTTGATGTCGGATTGTTGGGCAGGACGTTCGTTGGCCATCAGTGCTTGCGCCACCGGCAATTGGAGAGAAGGGAACCCAGCATTATACCGCGCCGCGCCGCATTTGGCCCGTGATTAATGACAAACATGCCGCAGCGCGCCCGGGTTCCGTCCATGGCAGGCCTGCCGGAATCGAGCCATGCCATGCCCTGCTTCACGACCGCAGCAGGAAGGTCACCGGTCCATCATTGACCAGGCTGATCACCATATGGGCACGGAAACGCCCGGTTTCCACCCCTCCGGCGTGTTTTTGCCGGCAGATATCCTGAAGCCTGTTGAAACCGCGTTCAGCCTCCGCGGGCTCGGCGGCCGTGCTGAAGCCGGGGCGCATGCCGGAACGGGTATCGGCCGCCAGGGTGAACTGGCTGACCAGCAGCAGGCCACCACCGGTGTCGGTCAGCGAGCGATTCATCTTCCCCGCTTCATCGGCAAACACCCGATAGCCCAGCAGCCGCTCGGCCATACGGACGAACTGGACCTCGCCATCGCCCGGCTCCACCGCCACCAGGGCCAGCAGACCGGCGCCGATGGCGCCCACGGTTTCCCCGTCCACGGAGACGGTGGCCTGGGTGACGCGCTGGATCAGGCTGAGCATGGCGCGATGCTGGCCGGTCAGAAGCGATGCGGTCAACCGCTAGACTTGGGGGGATGAAACCGCAGACCCTTGCCGATGGATTGTTCGCGCTCGCAGCGTGGTTCGCACGCCTGCCATGGCCATGGCTGCGGGCCCTGGGCGATGCGTTGGCCTGGGGATGGCGCAGGCTCGACGCGCGCGAAAGCCGGGTCGCGCGGCGCAACCTGGAACTCGCCTATCCCGAACTACTGCCCTCCCAACGCCAGGAACTGCATCGCAACATCCTGCGCACCAC
>JAKFDG010000412.1:0-1962 GCA_036677285.1 Pseudoxanthomonas sp. | reverse complement strand
CAGCCGGAACATGCGCCAGTCGATCGCCTCGATCAGCCCGCTGTCCTCGGCCACCTGCAGGAACTCGCCGGGAGCCAGCACCCCGCGTTGCGGATGCCGCCAGCGCAGCAGCGCCTCGTAACCTACCACGGCGCCATCGGCCAGCCGCACCAGCGGCTGGAAGTAGGGCATGAACTCGTCGTTGAGCAACGCGTCGCGCAGCGCCTGCTCCAGGTCCAGCACGCCCATCGCGGTGTGCTGCATGGCGTCGTCGAACAACACGAACCGATTGCGTCCGGCGGCCTTGGCGCGGTACAGGGCGAGATCGCCGTCGTGCAGGATGCGGTCGGCGCTGTCGTAGCTTGCGTCCACTATCGCGATGCCGATGCTGACGGAAACCTGCAGCTCCCGATCGCCCACGGTCATCGCGGGTTGTAGCGCTTGCAGCACCCGTTGCGCGATCTTGGCGGCCGTTTCCGGCAGCGGCACGTGCTCGAGCAGGATCGCGAACTCGTCGCCGGCCAGGCGCGCGACCACATCGGGCTCGCGTACGCATGAGGCGAGGCGCTGGGCAACCTCCTTGAGCACCTCGTCGCCGGCAAGGTGGCCGAGGCTGTCGTTGACCACCTTGAAGCGGTCGACGTCGATGTATAGCAGGCCCAAGTGCTGGCTCGGATCGCGGCGCATGCGGGCGATGCCGCGCTCGATGCGATCGCGCAGGTAGACACGGTTCGGCAACCTGGTCAGCGCGTCGTGCATGACCTGGTGCTGCAGCTTCGCCTCGACCTGCTCGCGCACCACGATCTGCTCGCGCAGTTCGCCGGTCCGCTCTTCCACCCGCTGCTCCAGCATGGCGTTGGCCTGCTTCAGGGCTTCGGCGGCCTTGCGGCGCTGGATGCTGCTGGCGAGCTGGTAGGACACGAAGGTCAGCAGTTCCGCGTCGCGTTCGTCGAAGGTGACGCCGGCGTCGTAGCTCTGCACGGCGACCACGCCTATCGGGCCGTCTGCACCGAGCAAGGGAGCGCCCAGCCACATCAGCGTTGGTTTGCCCATCATCCCGGAGTCGATTTCCCCGGCCTCGATGAGGGCCTCTGCACGGGCGACGTCAACCAGTTGCGGCTTGCCGGTGCGCAGGACGTACTCGGTCAGGCCGCGCCGGTACGATCGCGCTTTCCAATCGCGCTCGTGCTGGTCCTCGGCGTAAGGGAAAGACACGCTGCTGCCGTCGTCAGAGGCCAGCGCGATGTAGAAATTCTGGGCATTGATGAGTTTGCCGACGATGGCGTGCACGTGGCGGTAGAAACGCTCGCTGGTGTCCTCGCTGTTGGTGAGCGCGGCGATCTGGTAGAGCGCCGCCTGCAAACGCTCGCCCCGTTCGCGTTCTGTCACTTCGCGACGGAGCTCGACGTTGGTTTCGGCCAATTGCCGCGTACGTTCCCCGACCCGGCGCTCCAGTTCCGCCTGCGAGGCCTTGCGTTCCAGTGCGGTGAGGACGTGCTCGGCCACGAATGCGAGGAGGCTCATTTCCGCGATGGTGTACTGCGTTCCCTCAAGGTAGCTCTGCACGACCAGCGCTCCGCGGACGTGCCCTTCGCGCATCATCGGCACGCCGAGCCAGTCGCTGCTGTCGGCGCCGTGCACGCGCAACGGGCCGGACACCTGTTCGCGCAGTTGCGCGGTCGATCCCATCAGCGGTTTGCGGTCGCGGACCAGGTACCAGGTCAGGCCGCGTTCGATTTGCGCAAGCGGCACTTCCTGGTCGGGGTTGAGTTCCTGGGTGTCGACCACGTCGGCGAAATACAGGAAGCGCAGGCTGTCGTGCCCGCTGTCGTACAGCGCGATATAGAAGTTCTCCGCGTACATCAGGTCGGAGACGATCCGGTGCAATCCGCGCAGCATGTCCGGCATGTCGAGGTCGGATCCGGCCATGTCTGCGATCGCATAGAGCGAGCGCTGCAGCATTTCGGCTTGCTCGAGCCGGGC
>JAKFDG010000411.1:0-6034 GCA_036677285.1 Pseudoxanthomonas sp. | reverse complement strand
AGGCTGAAACGGTCGCGGCGGGTACGCGGATCGGGTTGCAGCGCCCCGCTCAGGGCCGGGGATTTCCACAACTTCGAACCTTCCAGCTTCGCCACCAGGGCCGAAGCTTCCGGGCTCAGTCCGATCAGCAACAGACGGTCACCTTCGATGGCCAGTTTTTCCAGGTAGGTATTGTCCGGCAGCCGGCGACTGACTTCGTCCATCACTTCCACCGTGGTCGGCCGGCTGGCGCGGGTGCGGTCGAGGAAATCGGTGCCTTCGACGATGTCCACCAGGCGCTGGCGTTGCGCGGCCACGCCGCGTGCCTGGACCGCTCGCGCATCGACCTGCGCGGCGAAGACCGCGGCCGAATCGCGCCGGTTGTCCAGCACCTGCCAGGCGCTGGCGGCCAGGGCGATGAGGGCGACCGTGGCCAGGGCCAGGTTCCAGGTGCGCAAGGGATTGGTGCGGCGCCGGCGCTGTTCCAGCGGCAACAGGTTCACACCGAGTGGCAGGCCGGTCGCGTCCATCGCATCCACGCCAACCAGCGAGGCGGCCAACTCGCCCAGGCCGGAGACCGACTCCTCGAAGCTGGGCCGCGGCACGGCCACGAGTTCGACCTCCAGTTGCCCGTCCTCGCGCCGCTGCAGCAGGCGCGCGTCGAAGCGCACCGCGTCGGCACTGAAGGGCGTCTGCCGATCGACCTCGAAACCGACCACGTCGCGCAACCGCTCCGCGGCGGCGGCGGGCAGCAGCAGGCCGCGCCTGAGCACCTTGCCGGGCGGCAACAGCAACCAGCGCGGAAGTCCCGCCAGCCGGTTACCCAGCACCGCCTCCAGGTCAGTGGCCTGCAACGGCAGGGGCAGGCTCGCAACATCGCGCAGGCCGTCCGCGTTCTGCCATTGCAAGCGCAGCTCTTCGTGCGCTCGTGACAGCAGCAGGCGATCCTGCGCCAGTCCCAGCAACACCCGCCAGCGCGCCGGCAGCCAGCTGACCAGCGCCTGGCGCCACCACGCGAAAAAGCCGCCCGTGCCGGCGCCATAGCGTCGGATACGGTCCAGCAAGGCGGGACTGTCAGTCGGTGTCGTCATGGGGTGCGGTGCCTTCCTCCCAGCGCAATGCGGTGTACGCGGAGCCCGGCACCGGGCCGCCGCCTGCGCGTACTACCGTCCGTAATGTGGCCTCGCGTCCGTCGTTCAGGCGCGCAAGGCTGTCGATACTATACGTGCCGGTGCCCGAGCCCACGAGCGGCTGTCCGGTCACGCCGGGTGCCGGAGCCAACCGACGCGCCTCGTAGGCAGCCGGATCCAGCCCCAGCGCGCGGAGCACCGGCGCCTGCGCATAGGTCGGGTCGGGTTGCGGCCGCCCGCTGTACAAGGTCAGGCTGGATTCCAGCCGAGCGTACAGCGCCGGGGTCATGCCCAGCACCTGCTCCACTTCGGCCACGGTCTCGAAGGGCGCATCCTTGGCCCCATACGGCAATCCCGCGGCGGCATAGTCCGGGTCTTCCGCGCCCCCGTTGGGTTGGGTCAACGGATCGCCGTCGCGCCAGTCGATGATCGCCGCCGCCAGCTTCTCGGCCAGTGCGCGCTCGCCTCCTACCGCCTGGATCAGCGACGCCAGCAAAGACGCATCGGCCTGGTTGAGGTCGACCTTGCCGGTTTCATCGACGATGCGCAGTTCCAGACGGCTTCCGGCGTAGTTCCAGCGATACAGGCGACCGTCCGGCAGCCACTGCGCAGCGGGGTCGCTGTCGGCCACCCGCACCAGTGCATATTCCACCCCAGCGCGGGCGATCTCCTGCGCGGCGGCGCCCCTGCTCAGCACCTGTCCCTGCAGCGATTCGATTCGCGCGGTCAGCGCGAAGGCGCCGATCAGCGCGGTCAGCAACGCGATCAGCCACAACACCAGCAGCAGGGCGGCACCGCGCGCGCGCGCCATCACAATGACTCCATGCCTGCGCCGCTGTGGCTGCTGCCGCTGCCTTGCGCCAGCGAAACGACCAGGCCGGGCCAATGCACGCCATCGGCGGATTCGATGTCGATGGAAACCTGCACCGGCAAAACCTCCGTCGCATCCCATTGCAGCTGCCAGTCGCCCAGTCCGCCTTCGGGGTTCATGCCGCGGTAGCGGAAGCGCACGGCGCGCAAGCCGTCGGCCAGCACTTCCGGCGGCCGCGGCTGCGTTTCCTCGATGGCCCGTCCCGCCTGCACCATCGCGAACGAAGCCAGCAGGCGAGCGCCTTCGTCGCCCACGGACAGGTCGTGCAGGTAGGGTCCGCCGCGCCCCAGGTAATCGGGCAGGTCGGCGACGAAGCGCATGCGCTGCGGTTCGCCGAGGAAGCGCGATTGCCGCTGGGTAGCCGGATCGGTGGCGAAGGCGATCATCTGCGCCGAGGCGATGCGGCGGCGCAGGAAACCCTCGACCGCGCGGATGCGCTCGTTGCGCTGCGCGATCGCTTCGCCACGTTGCACCATGGTGGTGGCCGAACGCAGCGTGGCGAAGGCCAGGGCCAGGCCGGCGGCGAGCAGCACCGTGGCCAGCAGCACTTCGATCAGGGTGAAGCCACGCGCTTTGGCGGCACTGCCGCCTGCGTGGCTGGACGCGCCGCGGCTGGACTGGGGGGCCGGAACGAAACCGCGCGCGTGCCGGCTCATGGCATCACCGCCGATTGATTGATGTCCGCAGGCGCCATCCGTAGCGACTGCCACTGCAGTCGCTGGCCGGCGCCATCGCCCCAGCGCACCTCCAGTTGCAGTTGCAGCAGGCGCGGCGCCGAGGGATTGGCCAGCGGGGAAGGCCGCTTCAACGGATCCACGTAAGGCGCGACCTCCAGGGTCCAGCGATAGCGTCCGTCCTCGAATTCGCCTTCATCGCGCCCCGCGTGCAGGGCCTCGCCGACGCCCACCTGCGACAACAGCGATTGCGCATGCAGGGTCGCGCGCCCCGCATCGTCGGCCGCGCGGATCTGCCGCGCCGCGCCCGACAGCGAGCCGAGCAACAGGGTCAGCGCCAGCGCCAGCAAGGCGAAGGCGATGATCACTTCGATCAGGGTGAAGCCACCTTGCCGATGGGCACGCTGAAGGTTCATGGCGACGTTGGATCCGCCTGCGCGCGCGCCAGCTTCACTTCGCCGGTCAGCCAGGCCACGTCGATGCGCCACGCGGCTTTTTTTGCCTGCAGTCGCACCCGGCCGCCGGTGGACGCGCCATCGGGGAAGAACACGATGCCACCCTCGCCCGTGCGCGGCTGCACTTCGCGCGCGCCGATGAATTGCACCCGCAGCGAGGGCGGGATTCTCCCCTCGCGCTGGTTGGGCGCCTGCCAGCGATGTCCCGCCGGGTCGATCACGAACCGTTGCGGCTGGCCGCTGGCGACCGCCTGCGCGCGGGTGTAGCGCAATTGCGCCGCGATCTCCTTGGAACTGGAGCGCAGGCGCATGCCGTCGAGGCCGCCGGTCAGCACCATCGCGGCCAGCGTGCCGGCGATGGCGATCAATCCCACCACCAGCAACATTTCCAGCAACGAAACGCCTTGCGCTTTCCCCCTGGGCCTGGTGGCAGGCAGACGCTGGCGCCGGCACTTCATCGCAGGGGATTACTCGAACTTGATGTCGGCGTTGTAGCTGTCGCCACCGGCCTGGCCATCCTTGCCCAGGCTGATCAGGTCGAACGGCTGGGCTTCGCCGGGCGCGCGGTATTCGATGACGTGGCCCCAGGGATCCTTGAGTTCGGCAGGCTTGGCATACGGGCCGAGCCAGCCGCTTGCATTGCCGGGCTGGGTCACCAGGTCTTCCAGGCGCGAGGGCAGCGTGCCGGTGTCGAGCTGGTAGTTCTCCACCTTGCCGGCGAGCGTCTGGATCTGGGACTTGGCCAGGTTGGCCTTGCCGCGATCCGCACCGCCCAGCACCCGGCTGCCGACCAGGGTCAGCACCGCGCCGATCAGCACGATCACGATGATGATTTCCAGCAGGCTCATGCCGCTTTGCGCGGCCGGCGATGGCGAACGGGTGATGGAACGCGAAAGACGCATTTCGGTGATCCTGGAGTTCGTGGAGGGTGGAGTTTGAACCGGGGTTTATGAACGGGTTGTTTCGCCTTCCGACCTCCCCCTTTGGAAAAGGTGGATTGAGGGGGATTTGCTCTTGCCCTGGCCTTATTCGAACAAGATCAAAAGCAAATCCCCCGTAGCCCCCCTTTCCAAAGGGGGCAAAAACAGGTCTAGCCGATCGCGTTGGTCAGGTCGTACAGCGGCACCAGCACGGCGATGATGACCATGCCCACGACGCTCGCCAATACCAACGTGATCACCGGTACCAGCGCGGCCAGCATGCGGTCCATGGCCTGCGCGGTTTCCAGCTCGAAGGTGTCGGCGGTCTTGAGCAGCATCGTGTCCATGGCCCCGGACTCCTCGCCCACCTGGATCATCTGCAGGGCCAGGCGCGGAAAGCGCTTGCCCTTGGCCAGCGACGCGGACAGGCCGTGGCCGTTCTTGACGTCCTCGGCCGCCTGCTCGACATCGGCCGACAGCGCGCGATTGCCCAGCACGTTGCGCGAGATCCCCAATGCGGACAACAACGGCACGCCGTTCTTCAGCAAGGTGCCCAGGGTGCGGGCCAGGCGCGCGGTTTCCAGCTTTGCGACCAGCGGGCCGACCAGCTTCTTCTGCAGCAGCCACGCGTCGAAACGGTCGCGGAACACGGGGTCGCGGCGCTTGCGGTCGAACCACCACAGCAGCACTGCCGGCACCGCGACCAGCGCGAACCACCAGTCGCGCACGAACAGGCCGATGGCCAGCACGCCGCGGGTGAACCACGGCAGGACCACGTCCAGGCTTTCGTACATCAGCGCGAATTGCGGCACCACGTAACCCATCAGGAACATGAGCGCGAAGCCGACCACCACCACCAGGATCGCCGGATAGATCATGGCGTTGATCACCCGCCCGCGCAGCGCGCGGCTGCGCTCCAGGTAATCGGCCAGGCGCTGCAGGGTGTCGTGCATGCTGCCGCCGGCCTCGCCAGCGCGGACCATGTTCACGTACAGGCGCGAGAACGTGCCGTGCTGCCGCTCCAGTGCCGCCGACAACGGCGCGCCACCGCGCACCGCATCGCGGATATCGGCGATGGTGCGCCGGGCTTTGTCGTCTTCCGGCAGTTCCAGCAGGATGGTCAGGGAACGATCCAGCGGCTGCCCCGCGCCCAGCAGCGTCGCCAGTTGCTGGGTGAACTGCACCAGCCGCTCGCCGGCGAAAGGCTTGGGCTGGAACAGCGCGCGCAGCGATGCGCCGCCATCACCCTCGGAAGCCAGCTTCGCCTCCACCGGCAAATGGCCCTGTTCCTGCAGACGCGCGACCACCTCGCCGTCGTTGGCGGCTTCCATCTGGCCGTCGAGGACTTCGCCGCGGGAGTTGAGGGCTTTGTAGCGGTAGAGGGGCATGCGATCAGGCGTCCTCGGTGACCCGCAGCACTTCCTCGATCGTCGTCTCGCCGCTCAGCGCCTTGACGATGCCGTCCTCGTACATCGTGCGCATGCCCGAATCGCGCGCGAGCTGTTCCAGCTCGCCCATGCCGGCGTGGCGCATCACCGCGCGGCGCAGGTCGTCGTTCATCACCAGGAATTCCATGATCGTGGTCCGCCCCAGGTAACCGGTCGGCGCGATCGCGGAGCCGCGCGGGCGGTACAGGAAGATGTCGCCCTGCGGCTGGTAGCGGCGCAGCGCGAACTTCTCGATTTCCTCCGGCGACGCCGGGTACTTTTCCGCATGCACCGGCTCCAGCCGCCGCACCAACCTTTGCGCGAGGATGCCGTTGATGGTGGAGGTCAGCAGGTAATCCTCAACGCCCATGTCGAGCATGCGGGTGATGCCGCCAGCGGCGTTGTTGGTGTGCAGGGTACTGAGCACCAGGTGGCCGGTCAGCGCGGACTGGATGGCGATGCGCGCGGTTTCCAGGTCGCGCATTTCGCCGATCATGATGATGTCCGGGTCCTGGCGCACGATGCTGCGCAGGGCGTGGGCGAAGTCCAGGCCGATCTGCGGCTTGGCCTGGATCTGG
>JAKFDG010000410.1:0-5227 GCA_036677285.1 Pseudoxanthomonas sp. | reverse complement strand
CGCATGTTGCCGCCGCAGCCCCACATTTCATTGCCAAGGCCGAAGTACTTCACCTTCCAGGGCTTGTCCCGGCCGTTGCGCCGGCGCTCGTCGGTGAGCGTCGATTTGCCTTCGGCCGTCATGTACTCCAGCCAATGGCTCATGTCGCGCGGCGTCATCGACCCCATGTTGCCGGAGATGAAGACGTCGGCGTCGAGTTGCTCGACCAGGTCCATGAACTCGTGCGTACCGACGCGGTTGTTCTCCGACACGCCGCCCCACCACCGGTTCAACCGCACCGGGCGCTGGTCCGGATCGCCAATGCCGTCGCGCCAGTAGTAATCATCGGCGAAGCAGCCGCCGGGCCAGCGCACCACCGGCACCTTGATACGGCGCAGCGCCCCGACAACATCGTTGCGCCACCCACGCGTGTTGGGGATGTCGGAATCCGGACCGACCCACAGGCCTCCATAGATGCCGCTGCCCAGATGCTCGGCGAACTGGCCGTACACATCCGGCTCGATACGCGGCCCGGCGGCCTCGGCCGTAACCGTCAGGCGCACGTCGACAGGCTGGTCAGCGTAGGCATTAGTCGCCATCGCGGCGGCACAGAGCATCAGGCTCATCTTGCGCAGGCCGCGCATTGTCCAGGTCATCACATGTCTGCCCCTGTTTCGGTTAGAAGAATCGCAGCGCTTTCGGGCGCGATGCAAACGCATCAACACCATTGCTTTTCACTGTGGCTGTTTGCTGCATTGACGATCAGGCGGATCAATTCAAAGACCTTTCTGGTCGCCGGTCGTGTGAGTGACCGCTGACTCCCTGAAGCGATCATCCGAATCCCGGTCATGGGCGAAATGCATAGGGGCCGAAAGTGTTGCCGATGAAGCCGCCAGCGATGTCCGCGCTCAGCAGGCTGGCGTCCAGGCCGGTCGCCACGGCCTTCCACTCGCCCGGGCTGATCGAATAGGCGGCGTCCAGGCGCGGTCCGTCCAGCCGGAAGCGCAGCGAGACCGGCATGTCGGCCGATGCCAGTGCGACGCGCGCCAGCCGGTCGCCTCGCTTGGCGCCATCGCGGCCCGCACGGCGGTACAGGGCGATGGCAAGACCCTGTTCGTCGCGTTCTACGCCGAGCACGTAGTGGCCGTATTCGTTCTGCACCAGGGCCAGGCCGGCGAATTCACCGATGGCCGGGTCGAACGGCGCCAGAGTGGTTTCCAGCGTGGCGGCGTGGTGCTGCAAGCGGTGGCCGACGTAGGCAGGTTGCCCCGGCCCCGTGCCGAACGCACCAATCGGCATGGAAGAAGGCGTCAGTCGCAGGCCCCTGCTGCCGGTGGAATACCAGGCGCTCTGCGGCGGATGCAAGGTCACCCACGCCGGCGGCAGTCTGTCGCCGGTGAAGCGCTCCGTCCAGGTGATCGGTCCGGTGGTCGGTACCGGCTGCCGATCGCGTGGCAACGCGGGCCGCTCCTGCACCATCGGCACACGTTCGCCGCGCGGCAGGATCACCGGCCAGCCGTCGCGCCAGGTAACCGGCAGCAGGAAAGTTTCGCGCCCCAGGTTGTATTGGTTGCCGCGATACGGGCGCGTGGCCAGGAATACCGCCCACCACGAGCGATCTTTCAATTCGACGAACTGCGCATGTCCGGTGGAGGTGACCGGATCTGCACGCGCCGGGTCCAGATCGCGCTGCGTCAGCGATGGATTGCCGGGCCAGGGCTCATAGGGGCCGGCGACCTTGCGGCTGCGCCAGACCATCTGCGCATGCTGCTCGCCGGTACCGCCTTCGGCCGCGGTCAGGTAGTACCAGTCCTCGTGCTTGAACAGGTGCGGGCCTTCGATATGCTCGGGTTTGCTTGCAGGATCCGAGCCGCCATCGACCAGTACTGTGCGCGGACCAAGCAGCTTCTTCGCAGCCACATCGAACTGCTGGAGCCAGATCGCGCGGTGCCCGTCGTAGCGCGGTTCGCCTTCGGGCATGCCGTTGTTGACCATCCAGGCGCTGCCGTCGTCGTCGAAGAACAGCGACGGGTCGATGCCTTCGAATGGAAACCAGATCGGATCTGACCAGGGGCCGGCGGGATCCTTCGCCGTGACGATGAAGTTGCCGCCGCCACAGTAGAAGCACGTGTTGGCGATGTAGAACGTGCCCTCGTGATAGCTGATCGACGCGGCGAACAGGCCACGCGTCAGTTCGTCATTGCCGTAATCGATCTGGCCGCGACGGTCGATGGCATTGCCGATCTGCCGCCACGACACCAGGTCGCGGCTGTGGAAGATCGGCAGGCCCGGGAAGTAGCCGAAGGTGGAAGTCACCAGGTAGAAGTCGTCGCCCACGCGGATCGCGGAAGGATCCGGATAGAAGCCGGCAACGACCGGGTTTCGGTATTGCGTCGGTGCAACGGCAGGGTCGCCGTCATCGCCCGCATAACGGACTTCAGTGAACGTCACCTCGCCGGCCAATGCCGGCAGCGTTGCGATGCAAGCAACAAGCGCAAGTGCGAATCGTTTCATTACTGACGGCCATCAGGGAGCGGAATTTCCGGATGTGTCGAATCGGCGGTGCAATCAGCCGCGCTTCGACCACAATGAAATAGAAGCAGCGATGTTCGCGTGCCCGCACGGAGCGTCGCCGAATCCCTCTTGCACGACAAATGAAGTATTGGGCACCTGCCATTCCGTAAACGAATAGATGGAACGGGCCGACTCCATGGCTCCGACTCGCCCAACGAGCGCTTTTGGCTGCGGATTCAACTGTGGATTCAACCGGTCGATGCAGCAGATCGCCTCCAAGGTGCTCGTTCCAGCGTGGCGGCAATCGAACGGATCGACTAACCAATCACCAGGGGCTCGCCCTGCCGCCATCGCTCCCACCTCAGGGCCTTCCGGTTGTCCGTGCACTGGATCCGGGTCCGCTACCTCTTCTGCAACACTCCTGCTGCCTGGGCAGTCTTCACTGTGTTGCCAGACCCGTTGAATCAACGGTCGAAAGGAGCCGCTGACCGTCAACGCCACGGTCATGGGTCAATCGGAATCGCGGTCAGGGATCCCCGGTGCGCGCAGGAAGTCGACGAAGGCGCGCAACGCCGAGGGCATCTGCCGGCGGCTGGCGTAATACAGCGAAGGGCCAGGGAACGGTGGGGACCATTCGTCAAGCACGGTTTCCAGTAAGCCCGCGTCCAGTGCGGGGCGCAGGAATTCCTCGAAGCTGTGGATCAGGCCGAGGCCGGCGATCGCCGCGCGCAACTGCAGCTCGATGCTGGACGAGACCACCCGCCCGGCCGGGGCGATGCGGATGCGTTCCTCGCCGCGCTCGAATTCCCACGCCGGGGTCAGTCCGCTGGCGAAACGATGGCCGATGCAGGCGCTGGCGGCGATGTCGTCCGGGTGCCGCGGACGTCCATGCTCGGCGAACCAGGACGGCGCGCCGGCGGTGAGGAAGCGCTGCGTGCGCGGGCCGATCGGCACCGCGATCATGTCGCGCTCCAGGCGCTCGTCGTAGCGGATGCCGGCGTCGAAACCGGCGCCGAGCACGTCGATGAAGGTGTCGTCGGCGACGACTTCCACGCGCACGTGCGGATGCGCCTGCAGGAAGCGCGCGACCAGGTCCGGCAACAGCAGCCGCGCCGCGATCGACGGCACGTTGAGGCGCAAGGTGCCGGCCGGCGCATCGGCATCGGCATGCAATGCATCGACGGCCGCGGCGACTTCGCCCAGCGCCGGCGCCAGCCGGTCGAGCAGGCGCTGCCCCGCTTCGGTCGGGGTGACGCTGCGGGTGGTGCGGTTGAGCAGGCGCACGCCCAGCCGCGCCTCCAGCCGGCGCACCGCATCGCTGAGCACCGAGGCCGAAACCCCGCGCACGTAGGCGGCGCCGCGGAAGCTGCGGGCGCGGGCGACTTCGGCGAAAGCGTCGAGGTCGGCGAGGTTGGGTTGGGTCATTGTGCGGATATCCGTACAGGTCATTCGGTGTTGCACGGATTATCGTACGCCTTGGACGGGACTAGAGTTCCTCCCCGAGCCAACCGGCCCCCACGGAGAAATCCCATGAAACAACTGCAACTCGGCCATACCGGCCCTCGCGTCTCCGCCCTCGGCCTCGGCTGCATGGGCATGTCCGGCATGTACGGCCCGGCCGACCGCGCCGAAAGCATCGCCACGATCCACGCCGCGCTCGAGCGCGGGATCACCCTGCTCGACACCGGCGATTTCTATGGCATGGGCCACAACGAACTGCTGATCGGCGAGGCACTGAAGGGACGCGACCGCGACCAGGCCGTGCTCAGCGTCAAGTTCGGCGCGCTGCGCGATCCGGCCGGCGGCTGGTCGGGCTACGACACGCGCCCGGCGGCGGTGAAGAACTTCCTCGCCTACACCCTGCAGCGCCTGGGCGTGGACCATGTCGACATCTACCGTCCTTCGCGGCTGGATCCGGAGGTGCCGATCGAGGACACCATCGGCGCCATCGCCGACCTGGTGCAGGCCGGTTACGTGCGCCACATCGGTTTGTCCGAGATGGGCGCCGACACGATCCGCCGCGCCGCCGCGGCGCATCCGATCAGCGACCTGCAGATCGAGTACTCGCTGATCTCGCGCGGGATCGAGGACGAAATCCTCCCCGCCTGTCGCGAACTCGGTATCGGCGTCACCGCCTATGGCGTGCTCTCGCGCGGCCTGATCAGCGGGCACTGGCAAAAGGGCGTCACCGGCGCAGGCGACTTCCGCGCCTTCTCGCCGCGCTTCCAGGACGGCAACGTGGAACAGAACCTGGCGCTGGTCGAGGCCTTGCGTTCTATCGCGCAGCAGCGCGGCGCCACGGTGGCGCAGATCGCGATCGCCTGGGTCATCGCGCAAGGCGACGACATCGTGCCGCTGGTGGGCGCACGCCGCCGCGATCGCCTCGATGAGTCCCTGGGCGCGCTGGAGGTGGCGCTCAGGGCCGACGACCTGCAGGCGATCGAACGCGCGGTGCCGAAGGGCGCCGCCGCCGGCGAGCGCTACGCCGCCCCGTTGATGGCGCACCTGGACAGCGAACGCACGCACGCGTGAAACGATCCGGTCGCCATGGAGGGCGGCCGGGGGATTGTTCTTCCCGGATACGGGACACTGGAGTCATCGCCGCTCGGGTACGATCCGCGCTGACCTCGCTTCATTGCAGGATCCGCGTGCCACCGATCATCTCCATCAACAATCTCGGCAAGACCTACGCCTCGGGCTTCCAGGCACTGAAGAACGTCGACCTGGAGATCCG
>JAKFDG010000409.1:0-2180 GCA_036677285.1 Pseudoxanthomonas sp. | reverse complement strand
GTCCATCAAACCAGCACTTGCCTCGTGCGCGCAAGGTACTGGTGGATCTCATCTTCGGTCCGCCTGTCGATCATGTAGACCGGCCGCTTGCCGTTCGGGCACAGCAGGCGCGGCGTCGTGCCGAACAACCGGCAGATCAGCGGGCGCTCGCTGTAGACCTCGCAGCCATGCTCGCCCAGGTGCGGACAGCTCAGCTCGGCCAGCGCCGCCGCGTGTTCGGCTTCGGTCTTGACCGGAAGCCTGGCCATTTCCTCGGACGAAGCCGTCACCGGCCCGCAGCAGTCGTGACAGCCCACGATGCAGGTGAACGTCGGTATGCGTTGGCGCAACTCATCGAGCTTGCGATTATTGCGGTCCAAGGTGCGCGGCCTCCCGGTTAGCTGCCGGCAGCGGCATGCTTCATTGGCAGTGTATTCCTGCCCGCTTGAATGCGCGCCTTGCGCGGCCGGGCGATGCCTGGGTCGCCAGCACGCCCTTGCACCGTTTGCAGCGGCCCGCCTGCATCCGTCCGGCTCACCTGAAATCCGGCCTTGCGGGTATCTGCGCGCTGTGCAGCATGTCCCTGAGCCGTGCGTAGACGTAATCCTCCTCCTCCAGGGACGCCTTTTTCAGTATGGCGTCGGCTTTCCTGTCGAAGCGCTCGTAGAACGTAGCCTCGTCCTTCCACATGGTGGGCAGCTCGGCGCCGAGGGCATCGAGGGCCGCGACGATCTGCGCATGGCAATGGCCTGGATTCAATCTTCTCCCCTTGCTCGTTCGTCATTCGCGCTCGTTGTGCGGACGGATTCGCCGACATCGATCCTCAGTTCGCCCGCATGCGTCCCCATGCATGGCGAACGATCTGGTCCGCCCAGCGCCAGTCGAGCTGGTATCGGTCGGGGACGGTCTTGAAGTACCGCTCCCGCAGCTTCGGCAGGATCTCCGCCAGCGGCTGGTGGTGGTACAGCAGATAACAGTCGTAGCCGAACTTGATCGAGGGAATGTAATGTTCGAAGGCGAGCGAAACGGAACGGAATTCAGAGACGGGCATGGTCTGCCGCCAGTAGTCGAGCTCCGCCTCTATGTCCAGCAGCATGCCTTGTGCGTCGGCATTGCGTAACTTATCCATTGCTTTCCCCTTGGTTTCCACCCTGTTGCCGGTCCCGTTTCACCAACTTGCGAACCGGCAGGAAATGGCCGGCTACTGCGCGGTTCAAGGCCGGATGCCTGGATAGATGTGGATTGTCCCGCACGTACCAGCGCCAGGGTTCTTCGGTGGCCTTGCTGATGCCGATACGGGGCGAGATTCCCGGATTTTCCGGCGGTGCCAGCCCGGCGTCGCCGATCCGGAATCCCTGCTTGCCATCGACCAGGTCGGCCCCGTCATCGGCGCCGCTGATGCCAAGGGCCTGGGCCAGGCGGGCCGGCCCGCTGCACAGATCCTCATCGCGCCTTGCGCCGGGACGCGACCGACGCATGAGGTCCAGGCCCGTCAGCGGCTCGAGGGCACGGATCAACACGCCCACGCCTTCGCCGACGTCGCCGCAGACCGCGTTGGCGCACCAGTGCATGCCGTAGGTGAAGTACACATAAAGGTGCCCCGCCGGACCGAACATGGCCCCATTGCGTTTGTTCCGGCCGCGAAACGAATGCGCCGCCGGATCGTCGGTGCCGCAGTACGCCTCGACCTCCACGATGCGTCCGCTGCGTCCGTCCGGCGCAACCAGGATCTTGTTCAGAAGTTCGGGCGCCACCAGGCGTGGGTCCCGTTCGTAGAACGGGCGCGGCAATACCGACAGCTGTCCGGTTTGCAGCACTTACGCAACGCCCTCCGGCGCAACCTGCTCGTTGATTCCGCTGGCCTCGATGAGGACGCGGTCGCCGGCAGTGGACGCCGTGCGAAGCCGGCAGTGCGCTTCGGCAATGATCATCGTCCCGGCCCCTCGTCGCCCGGAATCAGCCCGGCATCGCGCAACATGCTGTTCAGCCTGCCATGGACGTAGTCGCTGTCCATGAGCGTGGCGCCCTGTTCGATGAGCTTGGCCTCGCGGGCGAAAGCGTCCATCAGGTCCGCGGCCTGATATTCGGCGATCATGGCCGGCAGCCTGGCTTCGAGTTTGTCCAGGGCAATGGCCAGTTCTTCGCGGGTCTTCGTCATGCGGGAATCGTGGGCCAGCACGTGTGACGGCCGGGTCATGAAC
>JAKFDG010000408.1:0-5904 GCA_036677285.1 Pseudoxanthomonas sp. | reverse complement strand
CCGACGTGCTGTTCGGTCAGCCAGCGCTCGTGCTCGGTCTGCAGGTCCAGGCCCCATTCCACCGGGAAATCGAACTTCTGCCCGGATTTCTGCAGCAAGCCGATCGCATCGGTGTAGTCGATGCGCTCGAACGGCGCGTTGACGAAATCCTCGAGTTTGCTGATCGCGGTCTTGTCCACGCGCTCGGCCAGGAACGCAAGGTCGTCGCCGCGCTCATCCAGCACCGCGCGGAACAGGTATTTGAGGAAATCCTCGGCGACCCGCGCGTTCTCCATGAGGTCGGCGAAAGCGATCTCCGGCTCGATCATCCAGAACTCGGCCAGGTGGCGGGTGGTATTGCTGTTCTCGGCGCGGAAGGTCGGGCCGAAGGTGTAGACCTTGCTCAGCGCCAGGCAATAGGCCTCCACGTTGAGCTGGCCGGACACGGTAAGGAAGGTTTCCTTGCCGAAGAAATCGCGGCTGAAATCCACTTCGCCCTGCTCGTCACGCGGCAGGTTGGCGGTATCCAGCGTGGACACGCGGAACATCTGCCCGGCGCCCTCGGCGTCGGAGGTGGTGATGATGGGCGTGCTGATCCAGCAGTAGCCGTTATGGTGGAAGTAGCGATGCACCGCCTGCGACAGGCAATTGCGGATACGCGTCACTGCGCCGAACAGGTTGGTGCGCGGGCGCAGATGGGCCACTTCGCGCAGGAATTCCAGCGAGTGCGCCTTCGGCTGGATCGGATAGGTTTCGGGGTCTTCCACCCAGCCCGTCACCTCCAGCGAACTGGCCTGGATCTCGAAACTCTGGCCCTGGCCCTGCGAAGCGACCAGGGTGCCGGTGGCGATAACCGCGCAACCGGCGGTGAGATGCTTGACCTCGGATTCGTAGTTGTCGAGGGTGTTCGGCGCGACCACCTGGATGGCGGCGAAGCAGGAGCCATCGCTGACGTTGACGAAGGACAGGCCCGCCTTGGAATCGCGCCGTGTACGCACCCAGCCGCGCACCGTGACTTCGCCGCCCGCGGGGATTTTGCCCGCCAGCGCATGTTCGACGCTTGCCACCGTCATGACTTGAATCCTTTTGCAACGTAACCATTAATGGAACGCGGAGTTTACCGGAGCGGCGCCGGGAAAGCCCTCCGTCCGGGCCTATAATCCATGCTCCAAGGAGACTTCATGTCCATTACCCTCACTCCGGTCGCTTTCCAGCGCGTACAACGCTTCGTTGCCGAAAACGGCGCCTTGGGCCTGCGCTTCGGCGTAACCCGCACGGGTTGCTCGGGCTGGGGCCACATAGCCGATCTGGCCTGCGATCAGCGCCCGGACGACACCGTATTCGAGCAGGACGGGGTGAAGATCTTCGTCGATGCCGACAGTCTGTCCCTGGTCGACGGCACCGAGATCGATTTCGGCAAGCAGGGCCTCAGCGAAACCTTCGTGTTCCGCAATCCCAACGCCACCGCCGAGTGCGGCTGCGGCGAGAGCTTCACCACCCAAGCCGACCTGGCCTGAAGCCATCGCAGCGCGACTAGTGCGACCAATGGCACTCCCACCGACCTGAGGTCCTCGTATTAAGCTGCCGGTTCGCCGAATCCGGAGTGGCCCATGTTCCGTCCCCTGTTGCTGGCAGCATTGACGCTTGCCGCTGTTCTTCCTGCGCACGCCCAGAACATTGCCCAGAATCCTGCGCTTCACAAGCTTTTTGCCGACGAATGGGAACGGGGCCTGCGCCAAAGTCCGGAGAACGCCAGCTACAACGGCGACCCCCGCTTCAACGACCGCTGGACCGATTTCAGCCTGTCGGCCATCACGGCCCGCCAAGACGAGGATCGCGCGGCGTTGGAAAAACTGCATGCCATCGACCGCAAGACCCTGTCCGCGGCCGACCAGCTGGATTACGACACCTTCGAATGGAACCTGCAGCGCAGCATCGAGCGGCAGAAATTCCACGAGTACCAACAGCCCATCAACCACCAGGGCGGGCCGCAGACCGCGGACGGGATCGCGGAGGTGCTGCCTTTCGCCACGGCCAAGGACTACCAGGACTGGCTGAAGCGCCTGCAATCGCTGCCCAGGACCATCGACCAGATCATCGTGCTGATGGGGGAGGGCGTGAAGGCGGGCAACCTGCCGCCGCGCGTGCTGATGCAGCGCGTGCCGGCCCAGATCGCGGGGCAGGTGGTCGACGATCCGGCCAAGAGCGCTTTCTACAAGCCGTTCCTGAAGTTTCCGGAGACCATATCGCAGGCCGAACGCGGCAAGCTGCAAACCGACGCCAAGCGCGTCATCGCCGGCGACGTGGTTCCCGCCTACCGCAAGCTGCAGACGTATTTCAATGAGGAGTACCTGCCCAAAACCCGCGAGTCGATCGCCGCGACCGATTTGCCGGACGGCAAGGCCTACTACGACTTCCTGGCGCGCTACTACACGACGACCGACCTGACCGCCGAGCAGATCCACGCCATCGGCCTGAAGGAAGTCGCGCGGATCCGCGCCGAGATGGAGAAGGTCAAGGCGCAGGCGGGCTTCAAGGGCACGCTCGGCGAGTTCTTCACCTACCTGCGAACCGATTCCAAGTTCTTCCACAAGACGCCTGATGAGCTGCTGACCGCTTACCGTGCGCTGTCCAAGCGCATCGATCCCGAGCTGGTGAAGGTGTTCAAGACCATTCCGCGCCTGCCGTACGGGGTGCGGCCGATCCCGGACAACATCGCTCCGGACACCACCACCGCCTATTACCAACCCGGCGCTACGGACGGCGCACGGCCGGGCTATTACTACGTCAACCTGTACAAGCCCGAGATGCGGCCGACCTGGGAAATGGTGCCGTTGTCGTTGCATGAAGCGGTCCCGGGCCACCATTTCCAGTTCGCGCGCGGGCTGGAATTGCCGGGCGCGCCGATGTTCCGCCGTACCGCCTACTTCGTCGCCTATGGCGAGGGCTGGGGTCTGTATGCCGAACAGCTGGGTTTCGAGATGGGCCTGTACGACGACCCGTACGACCATTTCGGCCAGCTGGTCTACGAGATGTGGCGCGCGGTCAGGCTGGTGGTGGACACCGGCATGCACGCCAAGGGCTGGAGCCGGGAACAGGCCATCGCCTACTTCAAGGACAACGCCGCCAAGACCGACCAGGACATCGTCAACGAGGTCGACCGCTACATCGGTACCCCCGCCCAGGCCCTGGCCTACAAGGTCGGGCAGATGAAGATCTCCGGGCTACGGGCCAAGGCCCAGCGCGAACTAGGCCCGAAATTTGACCTGCGGGCCTATAACGACGCGGTCCTGGAAACGGGCTCGGTGCCGCTCGAGGCGCTAGAGAAGCACATAGACGCCTGGATTGCGGCGCAGAAAGGCTGAGCAGCAGTTTGGAGGTTCCTGGTTGGCGGAGTCCCCGCCAACCACCCACTCGCGAACCAGGATTTGCGCCTAACCCATTGAACTGCCATAATTTGCAGCTTCCTGAAGGCACAGGCCCGCAGGAACCCTTGCCCCACCGCGTCCACACCGGACGGTCGGGGGGCTGTCCGGTCCGGCTCCCGTGAAGGAATGCCGGGCCATCATCCGAAAGGTAAACAACGATGCGCCACTATGAAGTCGTGTTCCTGGTCCACCCGGACCAGAGCGAGCAAGTGCCTGCCATGATCGAGCGTTACAAGACGCTGGTCGAGAACGGCAACGGCAAGATCCACCGCCTGGAAGACTGGGGCCGCCGCCAATTGGCCTACCCGATCCAGAAGCTGGTCAAGGCCCACTACGTCCTGTTCAACATCGAAGTCGAGCAGGCCGTGCTGGCCGAACTGACCGAAAGCTTCCGCTTCAACGATGCGGTGCTGCGCCACCTGATCATGAAGCGCGATGAGGCCGACACCGAGATGTCGATCATCATGAAGAGCAAGGACGAGAAGGGCGACAAGCCCGAGCGTGGCGAACGCCGCCGTCGCGATGACGACGAGGCAGAGGTTGTCGAAGCCGCAGTCGACACCGATTCCGACACTGCCGAAGCCGCCTAAGGAGCACCCCCATGTCCAAGTTCTTCCGTCGCCGCAAGTTCTGCAAGTTCACCGCCGAGGGCGTCAAAGAGATCGATTACAAGGATCTCAACACCCTGCGCCAGTACCTGACCGAAACCGGCAAGATCGTCCCCAGCCGCGTAACCGGCACCAAGTCGCGCTACCAGCGGCAGTTGTCCACGGCGGTCAAGCGCGCGCGTTTCCTGGCGCTGATCCCGTACACGGACAACCACGACGCGTAATGCGAATCCCGGACAGGCCCGCGACTCTGTGCGCGGGCCTCGACCCTGGAACAACTTCAACTGTCATTCGGACAGCCCACCGCTGCGGGAAGACTCCCGCTAACGAATACGGAGCAACACAATGGAACTGATTCTTCTGCAGAAAGTGACCAACCTCGGCGTCCTTGGCGACAAGGTCAACGTCAAGCCGGGTTACGGCCGCAATTTCCTGGTCCCGCAGGGCAAGGCCGTGCCAGCCACCGCCGCCAACGTGGCCGAGTTCGAGGCCAAGCGCGCCGACTACGAAGCCAAGGCCAAGTCGATCCATGACGACGCCGAAGCCCGCCGCGCCAAGCTGGAAGGCGCAAGCGTCACCATCAGCGCCAATGCATCGACCGAAGGCAAGCTGTTCGGGTCGGTCGGTCCGCGCGATATCGCCGAGGCCTTCACCAAGGCCGGTTATCCGGTCGAGAAGAGCGAGGTCATCTTGGGCGAAGGCGCGTTCCGCCACATCGGCGAATATGACGTGATCGTGCACCTGCATGCCGACGTGGAGACCACGGTCAAGGTCGTCGTCATCGCTGACGCGTAAGCCTCGGTTTCACGATGTATCCGACGGGCGCCGCAAGGCGCCCGTTTCGTTTGCCGAACCTGTATTTGCGGAACGGTCGCAAGGCTGGCGCGTGTCGCGGCCGGTGAGACGAGAAACCGTTATCAGGAATCGTACTTATCCACAGCTTGTGCCATAGCGAGCCCACAGGCAGGGCACCTACGATGGCTGGTCCGGATCGCAAGCCGGCTCCCTTCGCCGCAAGCACATTGCAGGAATCCACCACACCCATGTCCGCACGCCCCGGCTTCCGTTATGACCAGCACGACGCACGCATCGAGCAGCTGCGCGTGCCGCCGCATTCCATCGAGGCGGAACAAGCGGTACTGGGCGGGCTGATGCTGGCTCCGGAAGCCTACGACCGCATCAACGACAAGCTCAACGACAGCGACTTCTACCGCCGCGACCACCAGCTGATCTACCGCGCCATCAGCGAGCTGGCGGAGAAGAGCCGCCCCTACGACGCGGTGACCCTGGGCGAGTGGTTCGAGTCGCAGGGCCAGATCGAGCAGGTAGCCGGTGGCGCCTACCTGGTGGAACTGGCCAGCACCACGCCTTCGGCCGCCAATATCGTGGCCTACGCGGAGATAGTGCGCGACAAGGCGGTGATGCGGCAGCTGATCGAGGTCGGCACCGCCATCATCAACGACGGCTTCCAGCCCGACGGCCGCGACAGCGCCGAGCTGCTGGCCAAGGCCGAACAGGAAGTCTTTGCCATCGCCGAGGCCGGAGCGCGCGGCCGCACCGACTTCACCGCGGTCAACACCGCATTGAAGGATGCCTTCGAAGTCCTGCAGAGCCGTTTCGAGAGCGGCGGCAGCATCACCGGCTTGCCCACCGGCTACCACGAGTTCGACGAGATGACCGCGGGCCTGCAGCCGACCGACCTGCTGATCCTCGCGGCGCGTCCGGCCATGGGTAAGACCACCCTGGCGCTGAACATCGCCGAATACGCGGCGATCAAGTCGAAGAAGGCGGTGGCGGTGTTCTCGATGGAAATGTCGGCCTCGCAGCTGGCCTTGCGCCTGATTTCCTCCAACGGAAGGGTCAACGCCACGCGCCTGCGCACCGGCCAG
>JAKFDG010000407.1:0-3861 GCA_036677285.1 Pseudoxanthomonas sp. | reverse complement strand
TCTGCGACGGCATCGACGTGGCCACGCTGGACGCCGAGGAGCGCGCGATCCTGCGCCGCGACAAGATCGGCTTCGTGTTCCAGGGCTTCAACCTGTTGCCGCGGATGAGCGCGCTGGAGAACGTGGCCATGCCTATGGCCTACGCCAACGTGCACCGCGTGGAACGCCTGCAACGCGCGCAGGAGGCGCTGGCCGCGGTCGGCCTGCAGGCTCGCGAAAGCCACCGCCCGAGCGAGCTGTCCGGCGGCCAGCAGCAGCGCGTGGCGATCGCACGCGCGCTGATCAACCGGCCGCCGATCCTGCTCGCCGACGAACCCACCGGCGCGCTCGACACGAAAACCGGCGAGGAGATCCTTGCCCTGTTCAAGCGTCTGCAAGCCGAGGACCACACTGTGGTGCTGATCACCCACGACCCAGACGTGGCCCAGCACTGCGACCGCATCTTCGTCATGCGCGACGGCGAGCTGCACGAACAGGAGGCGGGCGCATGAATTTCCTGGAAGTCCTGCGCACCGCGATCTTCGCCCTGCGCGGCAACTGGATGCGCAGCGCGCTGACTTCGCTGGGCGTGATCATCGGCATCGCAGCGGTGATCGTTATGGTGTCGGTCGGGCAGGGCACGCAGGCGGAGATCGACAAGCTGGTGTCGGGCCTGGGCAGCAACCGCCTCGACATCGGCAGCGGCGGCGGTTTCGGCGGTGGCGGTGCGCGCGTGGCCCAGGGCAGCCGGTATACCCTCAACGTGGGCGATGCCGATGCGATCCGAGAACAGATCCCGGAAGTGCAGTACGTTGCTGCCTCGCTGCGCGGAGGCACCCAGGTGGTCTACGCCGAGAACAACTGGTCGACCCAGTGGCAGGGCGTGCAGCCGGACTTCTTCGACATCAACGGCTGGACCATCGCCAGTGGCGAAGGCTTCGAGGCGCGTGATTACAGTGGCGGCGGCAAGTCGGTGATCCTGGGCGATACCGTGCGCCGCGAATTATTCGGCGACGAGGATGCGGTAGGCCAGAGCGTGCGTATCGGCCGGGTGCCATTCACCGTGGTCGGCACGCTCAACGCGAAGGGGCAGGGCGGGTTCGGTCAGGACCAGGACGACCTGATGCTGGTGCCGCTGGAAACCGCGCGCCGCCGCCTGATGGGCGCCACAGGCGTCCCCGCCGGCGCGGTGCGCGACATTGCCCTCGGCGTGGGTCGCGCCGAGGACGTGACCTACGTGCAGGGCGAAGTCGAAGCCCTGCTTCGGCAACGCCACAAGATCCAGCCCGGTGAGGACGATGACTTTAGCGTGCGCAACATCGCCGAGGTGGTGGCAACGCGCACCCAGACCACGCGGCTGATGTCGCTGCTGCTAGGCGCGGTAGCGACGATCTCGCTGATCGTCGGCGGCATCGGCATCATGAACATCATGCTGGTGTCGGTGACCGAACGGATCCGCGAGATCGGCCTGCGCATGGCGGTCGGGGCCGGGCCGTCCGACATCCGCCGGCAGTTCCTGGCCGAGGCGATGCTGATCTCGCTGATTGGCGGCGCCATCGGCATCGCGCTGGGCATCGTCGGCGCGCTGCTGGTCGGCAAGTTCGGCTCGCTGCCGGTGGCGCTCAACGGCCAGGTGATTGCGCTGGCCGCCGGTTTTTCCATCGCTACCGGCTTGTTCTTCGGCTATTACCCGGCGCGCAAGGCCTCGCAGCTGGACCCGATCGAGGCCCTGCGCCAGCAATAAGCTCCGCTCGGTTATCCTTGCCCTATTCCCGTGCGAGAGAGCTTCCGAATGCGCATGCTCGCCGCTTGCCTGCTGGTACTGACCGCAATGA
This sequence comes from Pseudoxanthomonas sp., assembly GCA_036677285.1. Taxonomy (GTDB): domain Bacteria; phylum Pseudomonadota; class Gammaproteobacteria; order Xanthomonadales; family Xanthomonadaceae; genus Pseudoxanthomonas_A. The sequence goes on along the minus strand of JAKFDG010000407.1, from coordinate 2,047 downwards.
ATGCAGCCGCCCAAGAAAAGCCCGCCGGTCCGGTGGCCCTGGTCATCCACGGTGGCGCCGGTGTGATCGAGCGCGACCAGCTCGGCGCCGAGGAAGAACGCGCGATCCGCGCCGACCTGGACAAGGCGCTGGACGCCGGCCATGCCGTGCTGGCCAAGGGCGGCAGTGCGCTGGATGCTGTGGAAGCGGTGGTCGTCGTCCTCGAGAATTCGCCGCGCTTCAACGCCGGCAAGGGCGCGGTGTTCAACGCGCTGGGCAAGCACGAGCTGGATGCCTCGATCATGGAAGGCCACACCCGTCGCGCGGGCGCGGTGGCCGGCGTCGAAACCATCCGCAACCCGGTGCGCCTGGCGCGCGCGGTCATGGAGCACTCCGAGCACGTCATGATGATTGGCGACGGCGCGGAGAAGTTCGCCGACACCGTAGCGGGCATCGAACGCGTACCCAATGACTGGTTCGACACCGACACGCGCCGCAAGCAGCTGGAACAGGCGCAGGCGCGCGAGAAGGCCGAGGCGCAGGCGGGAACAGACGCAGTGCACGACCTGCGCGGCAAGTATTTCGGCACGGTCGGCGCGGTGGCGCTGGACGCGCAGGGCCGCATCGCCGCCGCGACGTCCACAGGCGGCATGACCAATAAACGCTGGGGCAGGGTCGGCGATTCACCGATCATCGGCGCCGGCACCTGGGCGGACGAAGCCTGCGGGGTATCGGGCACTGGCTGGGGCGAGTTCTTCATCCGCAACGCGGTGGCGCACGACATCTGCGCGCGCGTGGCCTATCGCGGCGACTCGCTGGCCGCCGCCGCCGACGAAGTGATCATGAAGCGGGTGCCCGAGCTGGGCGGCGACGGCGGAGCGATCGCCATCGATCGCGACGGCAACATCGCCATGCCATTCAACACCACAGGCATGTACCGCGGCTGGATAAAGCCTGACGGCTTGCGCGGTACGGCGATCTTCCGCGAAGAGTGAGCTTGCGGCTCGCCGCGCCGGCTTCCGAGCAGGAACCGGCTTGCGACCTGCTTCACTCTTTCATGCACCTGCCGATTTCATCCGGCGCGACGTCCTCGACGTAGATCATGAAACTGGCCCTCACACCGCCGCGGTTGTTCGGCGACATCGCATTCACATCAGCTCATTCGTCCGACGGCATGAGGATCGTGTCGCTGATGCGTGACTCGGCACGTCCCATCTTTTCGCCCATCGGCAGCCGAAACCGTTCTCCCGCGAAGGCATCGCGATAGAATCGAATGTCCTGGTAGCGCTATCAAACACGAGGGAGGCGCTGACGGTGATAGTCGTCAGGTGTGTTTTCACCGCCATTGCGGGTCTTTCTGAACGCAGGTGGCGAACCTTGACGTTGACCCGGTTATGGACGCTCAGCCATTGTGGGGCGGAATATGGAGAGTGGACTAGTTCGAATGGCTGCGTAAAGCAAATTACACAGCGAGATACGGACTTCTCATGACATTTTTTGTGTCCCATGACAGGCGCGGCAGACAAATATGAAGTAAGTTCCGGTGAGGGGACCCATTCCGGGTTTCCTCAACCTGAATGGAGTTTGCTTCTATGCGTGGTGGTCATCGTCTTGGTCTGCTCGCAAGTGCGGTATTAATTTCCCTTGGTGCGTCCTTTGCCGCTCAGGCAGGCGGACGTCCCGATCTGGTGCTCAATTCCCTGAAAGCCGGCCGTGCCCACGCCGCGCAAGAACTACTGGTCAAATACCGCGATGGTGCAAGCGCCACCAATCGCGAAGCGGTCCGCCAAGGCCTGAATGCCCAGAAGCTGGACATCGTGCGTCGGGGCAATGCCAAGAAGGGTGAGCTGGCCCTGCTGAAGTTGCCGGCCGGCACGGACCTGGCGACCGCGATCAGCGCGATCAACAACGATCCGGCGGTGGAATACGCCGAACCCAACTGGACCTACCAGCACCAGGCCACCTCGAACGACACCTATTACACCAACGGCTCCCTGTGGGGCATGTATGGCGACGCCACCACTCCGGCCAACCAGTACGGTTCGCAGGCGGGCGAAACCTGGACCGC
>JAKFDG010000406.1:0-4407 GCA_036677285.1 Pseudoxanthomonas sp. | reverse complement strand
CCGGGCAGGGTGATGCGGAAACAACTGCCGCCGCCGGGCACGGCCACGTACTCCAGTTTGGCCTGGTTGGCGCGGCACAGCTCGCGGGCGATGTACAGGCCCAGGCCGGTGCCGTGTTCGGAAGTCGTATAGAACGGGCGGAACAGCTGCGCGGCGACCGCTTCGGGGATGCCCGGCCCGCGATCCAGCACGTCGATCATGGGTTGGCCCTCCGTGGTCTGGAACACGCGCAGGCGCACGCGAGCCGACTCCCCCGGCAGGCGACCGTAGTTGAGGGCGTTGTGGACCAGCGCGGTCAGCACCTGCTGCAGGTGGCGCTGGTCGACCAGCGCGGGCACGGACTTGGCCCCGATCACCGCTTCCAGGCTGTCGGTTTCGATCGACATGTTCTGCTGGTATTCATCGACGAAGCGCCGCACGAAGGTGTTGAGGTCCACGTGCTCGGGGCTGGCGCGCTCGCGCCGGGCCAGACCCAGCACGCTTTCGACGATGCCGTTGGTGCGCTGGCACTGCTGGTGGATGATCTGCAGCAGGCGCCGGTCGCCATCGATGATGCTCTTCGATTCCTCCAGCAACTGCACCGCGTAGTTGATCGCCGCCAGCGGATTGCGGATCTCATGGGCGAGGCTGGCCGAGAACCGGCCCAGCGCGGTCAGGGTCAGCGATTCGGCCCGCCGCGAAACCACGCTGGCATCGTCCAGGAACACCAGCGACAGCTCGCTGCCGGCCAGCAGGCGGGCGAAACGTGGTTGCACCTCGGGCTGGTCGGGCGACAGCTGCAGCGGGGCTTCGTCGTTCTGCCAGCCGTTGCGCCACAGCTGCAGCCGGCGCGCCAGTTCCGGCGCGACCTTGGGCAGGTGCACGCCGCGGGCGTCGTCCTGGCTCTCGCCTTCGCCATCGCCGAGCAGCAGGTTGGCGGCTTCGTTGGCCAGCTTGATGCGGTTGTCGGTATCCACCACCAGCACCCCGGTGCGCATGCGGCGGATGATCAGTTCGTTGACTTCGAACAGGTTGGCCACTTCCAGCCCGCGGCGGTCGGCCAGGTCCTGGCTGGCGCGCGCGCGCTGGCCGGCCTGGCTGGCCAGGTAGCCCACCGCCAGGTAGCTGGCGGCGAACATGACCACCTCCGCCACCGGGCGACCGGGGGCGCCTTCGCCGAAGTTGCTGTAGACGAACTCGGCGCCCATGGCCAGCGTGGCCAGGATCGCCACGCCCCTGCCGAGGCGGTAAGGCAGCAACAAGGCGGCGGCGGACACGTTGAACAACAGCAGCATGGCGATGCCGGCGGTGGCGCCCGGCAGCGCATGGGTGGCCAGGCTGGCGACGACGATATCGACGCAGACCCCGAGGACTATGACTGGCACCAGCCAGCGTTCGTTGCGGCCGAGGAACAGCATCACCAGGGCGAACACGAGGTAGAACGCGGTGACCAGAGTGCCCAGCATCGGCGCACGCAGCTCGCCCAGGATCCCGGACAGGGGACTGAACAGCAGGGCGGCGAGGATCCCGGCTTCCAGGGTCCGGTACAGGCCGAAGAAATACAGCTCCCGCCCGGGGGCGGATTCGAAGTGCGCGATGATCGAAGGACGCTGCGTCAAGCGGGGGATTCCCGACGGCGAGGGCCACAGTATAGGGATGAGTCTGCGGCGAGCGCGGTTTTGCACCGCAGCACGCGGTGGGAGACAATGGGCGGCCCATCCGCGCCCTCCGGCCAGCCCGGACCGACGCGCGCGATGCGTTCTGTTCCTCCCACAAGGTGACGCATGAACTTCCACGAATACCAGGCGAAGCAGTTGTTTGCCGATTACGGCATTGCGGTACCGGCCGGGCGCGTCGCGCGCACGCCGGAGGAGGCCGTCGATGCGGCCAAGGCCATCGGTGGCGATTTCTGGGTGGTCAAGGCCCAGATCCACGCGGGTGGCCGTGGCAAGGCCGGCGGCGTCAAGCTGGCCAAGACCCTGGACGAGGTGAAGCAGTACGCCATCGCCATGCTGGGCACGAAGATGGCGACTTACCAGTCCGCCGGCGTGGCCCTGCCGGTCGACAGCGTGCTGGTGACCCAGGCCACCGACATCGCCAAGGAGCTGTACCTGTCGGTGCTGGTCGACCGCGGCACCAAGGCGGTCACCTTCATCACCTCCAGCGAAGGTGGCGTGGACATCGAGACCGTCGCCAAGGAAACCCCGGAGAAGATCCAGACCCTGGACGTGGACTTCGTGCAGGGCCTGCAGCCGTACCAGACCCGCGAGATCGGTTTCGCCCTGGGCCTGAACGCCAAGCAGGTCGGCCAGCTGAGCAAGATCATGCTCGGCCTGTACAAGCTGTTCAACGAGAAGGATCTGGCGCTGGTCGAACTCAACCCGCTGGCGATCCTCACCAACGGCGACCTGGCCGTGCTGGACGGCAAGATCAACTCCGACGACAACGCCACCTTCCGCCACCCCGAACTGGCCGCGATGCGCGACATCCGCCAGGAAGACGAAACCGAAGTGCTGGCCAGCCAGAACGACCTCAACTACGTGACCATGGACGGCAACATCGGCTGCATGGTCAACGGCGCCGGCCTGGCCATGGCGACGATGGACGTGATCAAGCTCAACGGCGGCGAGCCGGCGAACTTCCTCGACGTCGGCGGCGGCGCCACCAAGGAACGCGTGACCACCGCGTTCAAGCTGATCCTGTCCAGCGACAAGGTCAAGGCGATCTTCGTCAACATCTTCGGCGGCATCGTCCGCTGCGACATGATCGCCGAGGGCATCATCGCCGCGGTCAAGGACGTGGGCGTCCAGGTGCCGGTGATCGTGCGCCTGGAAGGCACCAACGTGGACGAGGGCAAGGCGCTGCTGCGCGCTTCCGGCCTGGCCATCACCGCCGCCGACGACATCAACGATGGCGCCAGGAAGGCCGTCGCGGCCGTCGCCGCCTGATTTGTCGATCTCCCCCTTCTCCCGCTAGCGGCGCCTGAAGGGTGTCCAGAGGTGAGAAGTGCCGAAGGCGGATGAGGGCTCCCGCGAAGAGCGCCCTCGCCCCCACCCTCTCCCGCAAGCGGGAGAGGGGCTAAAAACACCAAGGAAAAATCCATGAGCGTTTTGGTCAACAAGAACACCAAGGTCATCGTGCAGGGCTTCACCGGCCAGCAGGGCACTTTCCACGCCGAGCAGATGGTCGAGTACGGCACCCAGGTAGTGGGCGGCGTGACCCCGGGCAAAGGCGGCACCACCCATATCGGCTTGCCGGTGTTCAACACCGTGCGTGAAGCGGTGAACGCCACCGGCGCCGATGCGTCGGTGATCTACGTGCCGCCGCCGTTCGCCGCCGACGCGATCCTGGAAGCGGCCGACGCCGGGATCAAGGTAATCGTGACCATCACCGAGGGCATCCCGGTGCTGGACATGCTGCGGGTCAAGAACGCGCTGAAGCGCTATCCCGGCGTGACCCTGATCGGCCCCAACTGCCCCGGCATCATCACCCCCGGCGAGTGCAAGATCGGGATCATGCCCGGCCACATCCACCTGCCGGGCAAGATCGGCATCGTCTCGCGCTCGGGCACGCTGACCTATGAAGCGGTCAAGCAGACCACCGACGTGGGCCTGGGCCAGAGCACCTGCATCGGCATCGGCGGCGACCCGATCAACGGCCTGAACTTCGTCGAGTGCCTGACCCTGTTCAACGAGGATCCGCAGACCGAAGGCATCATCATGGTCGGCGAGATCGGCGGCAGCGCCGAGGAAGAAGGCGCCGAATACATTGCCAAGCACGTGAAGAAGCCGGTGGTGGGTTTCATCGCCGGCGCGTCGGCCCCGGCCGGCAAGCGCATGGGCCATGCCGGCGCGATCGCCTCGGGCGGCAAGGGCACGGCGGAAGGCAAGTTCGCGGCGATGGAAGCGGCCGGCGTGGTCACGGTGCGTTCGCCGGGCGACCTGGGCGCGGCGATCGCCAAACTGGTGAAGAAGTAGAATCGCGTCCAGCACGCGCTTGCGAAAGGCCGCCGCGTGCGGCCTTTCGTTTATCCGGAGTCCGCATGAGCAACACGCTACGCATCGCCCTGGCCCAGTTCGATTTTCCTGTCGGCGCAGTGGCGCAGAACGCCGAACGCATGATCGCGATGATCGCCGAAGCGCGCGACGAGTACGGCGCGGACCTGGTGCTGTTCCCGGAGCTGGCGATCAGCGGCTATCCGCCGGAGGACCTGCTGATGCGCCCCGGCTTCCTACGCGACTGCGAAGCCGCGTTGCGCCAGGTCGCGACGGCCACGCGAGGCATAGTCGCCGTGGTCGGCTGGCCGCAGTCGGCCGGCAGCGTGGTGTACAACGCCGCCAGCGTGCTGCGCGACGGCGAAGTGGAGACGACCTACCGCAAGCGCGAGTTGCCCAACTACGCGGTATTCGACGAACGCCGCTATTTCGA
>JAKFDG010000405.1:0-16569 GCA_036677285.1 Pseudoxanthomonas sp. | reverse complement strand
CTGCTCGACCTGACCCACCTGGGGCCGGAAGTGATCAACGAGAAGCTGCCCGGTATCGCCGAGAGCGCGCACATCTTCGCCGGGGTGGACGTGTCCAAGCAGCCGATCCCGGTGCTGCCGACCGTGCACTACAACATGGGCGGCATCCCGACCAACTACCACGGCGAAGTGGTGCGCAAGGTCGGCGACAACCCGGATTCCGTGGTGCCCGGCCTGTACGCCATCGGCGAAGCCGCCTGCGTGTCAGTGCATGGCGCCAACCGCCTGGGCTCAAACTCGCTGCTCGACCTGGTGGTGTTCGGACGCGCGGTGGCCAACCGTTGCGCCGAGACCATCAGGACCAATGCGCCCCACAAGTCGTTGCCGGCGGACGCCTGCGACAAGGCGTTGTCGCACCTGGACAAGCTGCGCAATGCCGGCGGCAGCACGCCCACTTCGGTGATCCGCGACAACATGCAGCGCACCATGCAGAGCGACGCGGCGGTGTTCCGTACCAGCAAGACGCTGAAGGAAGGCTGCGACAAGATGGCGGGCATCTTCAACTCCTTCGAGGACGTGAAGGTCTCCGACCGTTCGCTGATCTGGAACTCGGACCTGCTGGAAACCTACGAGCTGCACAACCTGCTGCTCAATGCGGTGGCCACGATCAATTCGGCCGAACAACGCCATGAAAGCCGCGGCGCGCATGCGCACGAAGACTTCCCGGATCGCGACGACGTCAACTGGCAGAAGCACACGCTGGTGAACGTGGACGAGAAGGGCCAATGCAGTTTCGATTTCCGTCCGGTGCACATGTACACGTTGAGCAAGGACGTGGACGTGGTGCCGCCCAAGCCGCGCGTTTACTGAACCCGGGATAGAAGAAGAACATGGCTGAATTCTCACTCCCGAAGAACTCCAAGGTCCAGAAGGGCAAGCATTTCCCGGCGAAGGGCGCGAAGAATCCGCGCGTCTTCAAGGTGTATCGCTGGAGCCCGGATGACGACGAGAACCCGCGCACAGACACCTACGAGGTCGACCTCGCCGCGTGCGGGCCGATGGTCCTGGACGCGCTTATCAAGATCAAGAACGAGATCGATCCCACGCTCACGTTCCGCCGCTCCTGCCGCGAGGGCATCTGCGGTTCCTGCGCGATGAACATCGACGGTACCAACACCCTGGCCTGCACCCGAGCGATCAGCGATTGCGGCAAGGCCGAGGTGCCGATCTATCCGCTGCCGCACATGGACGTGGTCAAGGACCTGGTCCCGGACCTGACCCATTTCTATGCGCAGTACGCCTCGATCAAGCCGTGGATCCGCACCCAGACCGCCGCGCCGCCGGACCGCGAACGCCTGCAGTCTCCGGAAGACCGCAAGCAGCTCGACGGGCTGTACGAATGCATCCTGTGCGCCTGCTGCTCGACCTCGTGCCCGAGCTACTGGTGGAACGGCGAGCGCTACCTGGGCCCGGCAATCCTGTTGCAGGCTTATCGCTGGATCGTTGATTCGCGCGACGAGGACACCGGCGCACGCCTGGACGACCTGGAAGACCCATTCAAGCTGTACCGCTGCCACACCATCATGAATTGCGCGCGTACCTGCCCGAAGGGTCTTAATCCGGCGCTGGCGATCGCCGAGATCAAGAAGCTGATGCTGGCGCGGCGTTCCTGATATTTTTTCCCTGGCCATTCCGGCCTTCACGGGCTTCGACAGCCGGATGGCTGGTCATGACGATTCGGGGAGTTGCGAATGAACGGGAAGGAAATCTTCTGTCCCATGCTGGTCATGGTCGCCCTGACCTTGGTCGTCTGGTTGCGCCTCTACTACGTACGCATCCCCGAGATGCGACGCCTGCGGATACATCCCCAGTCGGTGGCCACCTCGGCCGAGAAATCCGCGCGCCTGGTCGATACCCGCGCCGCCGATAATTTCAACAACCTGTTCGAAGTGCCGGTGCTGTTCTACCTGGCGCTGATCGTGGCTTACCTGACCCACCAGGTGACGCCACTGGTGCTCAGCCTGGCTTGGGCCTTCGTCGCCGGCCGCATGCTGCACAGCCTGATCCAGTGCAGCTACAACAAGGTCATGCATCGCTTCAGCGTGTATGCGATTTCGACCTGCCTGGTGTGGGTGTTGTGGGTAGTGCTTGCCGTCGACCTGCTGCGCGCATGAGCGACAAGCAAGGCGCCCAGGAAGCGGAGGAGGTCGAGTTCCGTCGCCTGCGCTGGCGTTGCCGACGCGGGATGCGCGAGCTGGACCAGTTGTTCGGCCGCTACCTGGAGCGTGAATGGAAGCAGGCTTCCGACGCAGATCGCGGGGTTTTCCTACAGATCCTGGAATGCGAGGACGATAAGCTCTGGCGCTGGTTCATGGGTTACGAGCAATGTCCCGATGACGCACTTGCATCACTCATCCAGCGGATCCGCCAGTTGCCGCCTTGAATGGCGCCCTTCGCGCTGGCTGGTTGGCGCATTGCTGGTGCTGGCCCTGCTGGCCGCCTTTTCGGTGCTGGTATCGGAAATGCCTGGGCTCGCGGCCTGGCCCCTCGCGCTTTCAGCCCTGGGCTATGGCGGGTGGCGGGCACGGACCGAATTGTGGAGGCCGCACCATGAGTTCGTATTTCCTGGCAACGATCTGCCGGTGATGCTCGACGGACAAGCTGTCGAAGCGGTCGAAGTGCAATGGCGCGGACCGCTGGCGTTCGTCTCCTGGCGCGGGCGTGATGGCCGGCGCCGGCGCCTGGTCTGGTGGCCGGATACGCTTCCGGCCATGCGCCGACGTGAACTGCGTCTGGCCGCTGGCGGGGATCTGGCTTCGCGCCACGGGCCGGCGATGGCACCATAGCGACCTATGTTCAAACCCATCCCTGTCGCCATCGGCCTGCGCTACCTGCGCGCCAAACGCCGCAATGGCTTTATTTCCTTCATCTCGCTCGCCTCGATCCTGGGCATCGCCCTGGGCGTGACCGTGCTGATCACGACGCTGTCGGTGATGAGCGGCTTCCAGCGCGAGATCCGCGACCGCCTGCTGCAGATGACGGCGCATGCCACCGTCAGCGGGGTGGGCGAACCCATGCAGGATTGGCCGCACGCCGTCGCGACCGCGATGAAGGATCCGCGCGTGGCCGGCGCAGCACCGTATGTCGACGTGCAGAGCATGATCACCGGCAACCGCGATCCGCAAGGTGCCATGGTGCGCGGCGTGTTGCCGGCGGAAGAGAGCAGGGTTTCGGTGCTGGCGGACAAGATGAAGAGCGGCAGGCTCGATTCCCTGGTGCCGGGCGAGTTCAATATCCTGCTGGGCCAGGAACTGGCGTTATGGATGGGAGTCGGGGTGGGTGACAGCGTGGTCGTGACCACCGGCGATTTCCAGGGCACGCCATTGGGCGCGATGCCGAAGATAAAACGCTTCAAAGTCAGCGGCATTTTCTCGGTGGGCCACAACGACATCGACCGCAACCTGGCCATCGCCAATATCGCCGACCTGCAGCGGGTGCTGCGCCTGGGCGAAGGCGTCACCGGCGTGCGCCTCAAATTGCACGACATGGACCAGTCGTGGAACGTGGCGCGCGACCTCGCCGAACACTTGCAGGGCCCGTATCGCATCAGCGACTGGACCAGCGAGAACGCCAACCTCTACCACTCGTTGAAGATGGAAAAGACGGTGATGGGCATCCTGCTGTCGCTGATCATCGCCATGGGCGCCTTCAACCTGGTGTCCTCGCAGGTGATGCTGGTGACGGACAAACAGGCGGACATCGCCATCCTGCGCACCCTGGGCCTGACCCCGCGTGGGGTGATGCAGGTATTCATGGTGCAGGGCTCGCTGATCGGGATCATCGGCACGGTGCTGGGCGTGGTCGGTGGCGTCAGCCTGACCCTCAATCTGGAAAGCATCCTGGGTCTGATCGAATCCACCTTCAACGTCACCCTGCTGCCTTCGGATGTGTACTACATCACCGGCTTGCCGTACGACCTGCAGAGCAGCGATGTGGCGATGATCGCCATGATCGCCTTGGTCATGAGTTTCCTGGCCACGCTATACCCGGCGTGGCGAGCAGCGAGGACGGATCCGGCGGAGGCGCTGCGCTATGAATGATCCGGTGTCGGCAAGCACGGTGATCCAGTGCGAGAAACTGGCCAAGACCTATGCCGAGGGCAAGTTGAGGACGCCGGTGTTCGACGGACTCGACCTGGCCGTGCACGCCGGCGAGACGGTCGCGATCGTCGGCGCTTCGGGCGCCGGCAAGAGCACCCTGTTGCACCTGCTCGGAGGCCTGGATACGCCGACTGCCGGCGAGGTGTTCGTCTCCGGGCAGAAGATGTCGGCGCTTTCCAATGCCGCGCGTGGGCAGTTGCGCAACCGCGCATTGGGTTTCGTGTACCAGTTCCACCACCTGCTGCCGGAGTTCACTGCGTTGGAAAACGTGATGATGCCGGTGATGCTGGGTGGGGTGGATGCGACTGCGGCCGCGCACCGCGCCAAGACGCTATTGGAACAGGTAGGGTTGGGTCATCGCATCGCGCACAAACCCGGCGAACTTTCCGGCGGCGAACGCCAGCGCGCCGCTGTCGCCCGAGCACTGGTCAACCAGCCCGCCTGCGTCCTCGGCGATGAGCCCACCGGCAACCTGGACGAGAAGACGGCGGCGACGGTGTTCGAATTGATGCTGGAGCTCAACCGTGCGCAGAAGACCAGCCTGATCCTGGTGACCCACGACCGCCGCTTGGCGCGCAAGCTGGACCGGGTGCTGGAGCTGCATGAAGGGAAGTTGCGGGAGTTGGCCGCGGCGGAAGCCTGAACCGACGGATTCATGCCGGCCGGATGTGCGGGCGCTACCAAAGCGCCCTCCACCGGACTTTTCCTATGCGACAACAGCGTTTCGGCTGATGGTGGCGATCATCCATGCCTCGCATATTGAGGGAGATGACATCGACTACGGATCGGACCATGCCCCAGGGCAACGGAACTGCCGCAACACCCTTCGGCGCGGCCAGCGCGACCGCATTGCTTGCGGGAATCGGGGCCTGCCTGTTGCTGCCCGCACTGCCGCCGTGGCCGCTGCTGGCCTTGCTGCTCGCGTTCGGCATGGGCTGGTGGTGGCGCGGATCGCGTGTGCGCTGGTCGGGCCCCTTGCTGGCCGGATTCGGTTGGGCAGGATTGCAGGCGGCGATGGTGCTGTCCGCGCAATTGCCGCCGGCTTGGGAGAAACGCGATCTCGCTGTCGAAGGCCACATCGTCGATCTGCCGGAAGCCGAGGCGCGGCGTACCCGCTTCCAGTTCCGGGTGGATGGGGGCGACGCGCAGCCTGAGCCGCTGCGCGGCAAGTTGCTGCAACTGTCCTGGTACGACGACTACGCGGCCACGGAGCCAGGGCCGCGTACGCAACTCGAAGCGGGCGCGCGCTGGCGACTCATGGTGCGCGTGCGTGCGCCGCGTGGGCTGAGCAATCCGGGCGGTTTCGACAGCGAGCGCCATGCCCTGGTCCAACGCATCGCCGCCACGGGGTATATCCGCGAACCGGGCAAGGCGATGAAACTGGCGGCTCCTGCAGGCATCAATGCCTGGCGCGAACGCATGTCGGCGCGAATCGAAGCCGCTACCCCGGTTTCCTCCTCGCGCTACGTGCGCGCCCTGGCCCTGGGGGACACGCGTGCGCTAAGCGACCAGGACTGGCAAGTCCTGCGCGCCAGCGGGTTGACCCACCTGATCGCGATTTCCGGGTTCCATGTCGGGCTGGTGGCCGGATTCTTCGCTCTGATCGTTGCCGGCTTATGGCGGCTGTCGCCGAGGCTGGCGCAACGGCTGCCGCGGCCACAGGCGGCGGCCTTGGCCGCGTTGTCCGGCGCCTGTGTATATGCGGCGGTAGCGGGATTCGCGCTGCCCACGCTGCGCACGGTCTTGATGATCGCGGTCGTGGTTGCGGCACGGATGTGGCGGCGTCCGGTGCGCGTGGTCGATTCGCTGGCGTGGGCAGTGATCGCGTTGCTGCTCTTCGACCCCCTCTCGATCCTGTCCGCGGGCTTCTGGCTGAGCTTTGCCGGCGTGGCATGGTTGCTCTGGTGCCTGTCGCGGAACGGCCAACCGGTGTTGCGCGAGTTCCTCTCCGCGCAGGGCGTGGCGACGCTGGGACTGCTGCCATTGACTGCGGTGCTGTTCGGGCAGGCTTCGCTGGCCGGTCCGTTCTCCAATCTGGTTGCAATCCCCTGGTGGAGCCTGGTGGTCGTGCCGCTGTCACTGGTGGGTACCGCGATGGAAGCAATGCACGAAGGGTGGGGTGGCTGGGCGTGGCGTGCAGCGGCGTGGTGCTTCGACCTGGCCTGGCCGCTGTTCGCCGCGTTGGCGGAAAGCCGCTTTGCGCTTTGGTGGCTCCCGGAAGCGCGCTGGTATGCGTTGCCGCTGGCTTTGGGGGGCGCGTTCTGGCTGCTGCTGCCGAGCGGCGTGCCGGGCAAACCGCTGGCAATGTTGCTGTGGCTGCCCCTGCTTTGGCCGGATCGGGAATTGCCCCGGCAAGGCGAAGCGGAACTGGTGGTGATCGACGTGGGGCAGGGACTGTCGGTACTGGTGCGCACCCGCCACCATGCCCTGTTGTACGACGCCGGGCCCGCCGTGCGCGATGGTTTCGATGCCGGTGAACGCGCCGTGTTGCCGGCATTGCGCGCATTGGGAGTGGCGCGGCTGGACCGGGTGGTGATCAGCCATGGCGACAACGACCATGCTGGTGGCTTCGAATCGGTGCGCAGCGTGATTCCTGTGGTGCAATCGCTGACTCCCGCAGGATCGCCGGTCGCAGTGGACTCAGCTTGTGTGGCGGGACAGGCGTGGCGATGGGAAGGAGTGGTTTTCCGTTTCCTGCATCCCACGCCGCATTTCCCTTACCTGGGCAATGAAGCCAGCTGCGTGCTGCGGATCGAGACGCGCCATGGCGCTGTCCTGCTGACGGGCGATATCGGCGAGGTGATCGAACGCGAGCTGGTGCGGCGTGAACCCGCCGGTATCCGCGCCGACGTGGTCCTGGCCGCTCACCACGGCAGCGGCGGCTCTTCCGATCCTGGTTTCGTCGCCGCGACCGGCGCACGCCTGGCTTTGGTATCAGCCGGCTACGGCAATCGTTTCGGCCATCCCCGGCCGGACGCCCTCTTACGGTGGCGGCGCGGTGGCGCCGAAGTGCTGAACACCGCCGACAGCGGCGCGATCCGTGTCTGGCTGGCCGCGGAAGGCCCGCAGGTACGCGAACGGCGCCACGCCCGGGCTTGGTTGTGGGACGCAGTGCGGCTGCAGCAGGCGGCTAGGCTATCCTATCGGCCTGTAGACGAACGGCCGCAGGTGCCGGAGGACTGAACGTGCTGGAATTGGTCAAGGCTGGCGGCTGGCCCATGATTCCCCTGCTGCTGCTGGCCGTGGTGGCGCTGGCCATCGTGGTGGAGCGGTTCTGGACCCTGCGACGCAAGGAGGTCCTGCCGCCCGGTCTGGGCGAGGAAGTCCGCAACTGGGCCTCGCGCGGGCAACTGGATCCGGCCCACATCGAATCCCTGCGCCAGAATTCCCCGCTGGGCGCGTTGCTGGCCGCTGCGCTGGAAACCCGGAACCGTCCGCGCGACCAGATCCGTGAACGCATCGAGGACACCGGCCGCCACCAGGTGCACCGGATGGAGAAGTTCCTCAACACCCTGGGCACCATCGCCGCCGCCGGTCCCTTGCTGGGCCTGTTCGGCACCGTGGTGGGCATGATCCAGATGTTCCTCGGCATCCTCGACCATGGCGTGGGCGATGTTAACCAGTTGGCCGGCGGCATCGGCAAGGCGCTGGTCTGCACCGCCACCGGCATGATCGTGGCGATCCCGGCGCTGATGTTCCATCGGCACTTCCGCAGCCGTATTTCCGGCTACGTGATCGACATGGAGCAGCAGGCCACCGCGCTGCTCGACGCGCTGGATGCGAAGGCGGTGCTGACGGCGCGTGCGCGGATGGCGTCGGAGCATCCCGCAACCATTCCCGCCAAGGCCTGAACCGAGCCATGCGGATACGCGACGACCGCGCCGACGACGAACCCGAGATCAACCTGGTCCCGTTGATCGACGTGATCCTGGTGCTGATCATCTTCTTCGTCATTACCACCACCTTCGATGCGCGTTCCACCCTGCAATTGCAGTTGCCCAACGCCAAGGGCGAGCCCACCGCCGACCAGACCAAGGCGCTGAGCGTGCTGATCAATGCCGAAGGGCGTTACTTCGTCGGTGAGCAGGAAGTGCTGCGCACCGACATCGACGCGCTCAAGCAGACCATCACCCAGGTGGGTGGCAACGACCGTGAACGCCCCGTGTTGCTGCGCGCCGACGCCCGCACCCCGCACCAGGCGGTGGTGACCGCGCTGGATGCGCTGGGACAGCTCGGTTTCCGCAAGATATCCATCGCCACGGCGCCCGAGCAACGCAAATGAGCAGCGCCATGCGGCCGGTGTGGCCCATCTACCGCCGCCTGCTGGGTTACACCCGGCGCTACTGGGTGTTCCTGAGCGCGGCGCTGGCGGGCATGCTGGTCGAGGCCACGGCCGGATACGGCTTCGTGCGCCTGATGGATCCACTGGTCAATCGCGGCTTCGTCAATCCCGAGCGGCAGATGGCGGTATTCCTGCCGCTCGCCATCGTCGGCCTGTTCGTGCTACGCAGCCTGGCCACCTTCGTGGTGGACTACGGCATGGCCCGCACCGGCCGCAGTGTGGTCCGTGACCTGCGCGAGGAAGTGCTGTCGAAGTACCTGCGGCTGCCTTCCGCCTATTTCGACGTGGAGCCCACCCCGGTGATGGTGAGCCGGCTCAATTTCGATACCGAGCAGGTAACCCAGGCCAGCGCGGATGCCTTGAAGACCATCGTGGCCGATTCGTTGACCATCATCTACATGGTGGTGCTGATGCTGCAGATGAGCGTCAAGGTGACGCTGGCGTTGCTGGTGATCGCTCCAATGATCGGGGTGATCGTCTCGTTCGTGGGCAAGCGCTACCGCCGCATCAGCCGCGGCATCCAGGACGGAATGGGCAAGATGGCGCAAAGCGCAGAGCAATCACTCTCGGCGCAGCAGGACGTCAAGGTGCATGGCGCCCAGGCACTGGAGACCTCGCGCTACGCGGTGCTCGCCAACCGTATCCTCGGCCTCAACATGAAGGTCGAGACCACCCGCGCGCTGACCTCGGGCACGGTGCAGTTCCTGGCCGCGTTCTCGCTTGCCGCGATCGTCTGGGTCGCGACCCGCGAGGCACTGGCGGGGCACTTGAACGCGGGCCAGTTCGTGACCCTGATGACCTCGATGATGGCGATCATCCCTTCATTGCGGCGCATCACCAGCGTGCAGACCCAGATCTCGCGCGGGGTCGCCGCGGCGGAGCGCCTGTTCGACATCCTGGATGCGCCCGAGGAACAGGACAACGGCCGGGTCTCCATCGGCCGCGCCCGCGGCGAACTGGTGTTCGACCATGTCAACCTGAGTTATCCCGGCCACGACCGCGCTGTATTGAGCGACATAACTTTCACCGCCAGGCCCGGCACCGTCACCGCCATCGTCGGTCGTTCCGGCAGTGGCAAGACCAGCCTGGTGAGACTGGTGCCGCGCTTCTACCAACCTACAGGCGGGCTGATCACCCTCGATGGCGTGCCGCTGGACGATTACAAACTCGCCGAACTGCGCCGGCAGATCGCACTGGTCGGACAGAAGGTGATGCTGTTCGACGACAGCATCGGCACCAACATCGCCTACGGCGCGAAGGCCGATGTGGACAAGCTGCGTGCCGCCGCCGAGGCAGCCAATGCCTGGGAATTCATTGAACGCCTCCCACAGCAGCTGGATACGCCGGTGGGTGAAAACGGCGCGTTGCTATCCGGCGGGCAGCGTCAGCGCGTTGCGATCGCGCGCGCGATCCTGCGCGACGCCCCGGTCCTGATCCTGGACGAAGCCACCGCCGCGCTGGACAACGAATCCGAACGGCTGGTGCAGAACGCGCTGCAGAAACTGATGCCCGACCGCACCACGCTGGTCATCGCGCACCGCCTTTCCACCATCGAGCACGCCGACCAGGTGCTGGTGCTGGACCACGGCCAGCTGGTCGAGCAGGGCACGCATGCCGAGCTGCTCGCTCAGGGCGGGTTGTATTCGCACCTGCATGGCATGCAATTCCGCGAGGCCGAGTGAGCAAGCAGCAGGACAAGACTCCCGCCTGGTGGTACGGCGATTCGGCCCCGCCCGCGCATGCGCGCTTGCTGGCGGCGCTGTATGGCACGGTAGTGGCGCTCCGCCGCAAACTCTTCCACGCCGGGCTGTTGCGCAGCCATCGGGTCGCGGTGCCGGTCATCGTGGTCGGCAACGTGTCCGTGGGCGGCACCGGCAAGACCCCGTTGACCATCGCCCTGGTGGAACGCCTGCGCGCGGAGGGCTGGCATCCCGGAGTCGCCAGTCGCGGTTATGGGCGCCGCGACGAAGGCAAGGCCATCTGGGTCGACAGCCGTACCGCACCGGTCGATGGCGGCGACGAGCCCGTGCTGATCGCACGTCGTACCGGCGTGCGCGTGCGCGCGGATCGCGACCGCACCGCCGCGGCGCGGGAGCTGATCGCAGCGGGCTGCGACGTGATCGTGTGCGACGACGGCCTGCAACACTATCGCCTGCAACGCGATATAGAGATCGAAGTCACTGATGGCCAGCGTCGCTACGGCAACGCCCGGCTGCTGCCAGCAGGCCCGCTACGGGAACCGGCGGCGCGCGGCGCCGAATGCGATTTCCGGGTGGTCAACGGTGGTGATGCCGGCTTCGGCGAGTGGCCCATGCATCTGCGTACCGGCAACGCGACTCCGTTGCAGGGCGGGCGCGACCGTCCCCTGGCCTCGTTCGGCGGGCATCGCGTGCACGCGGTCGCCGGCATCGGCAATCCGCGGCGTTTCTTCGAGATGTTGCGCAGCCTGGGCATCGGCGTGGTGCCGCATGCCTTCGACGACCACCATCGTTACCTGGCCGATGACCTGGCATTCGGCAGCGAATTGCCGGTGCTGATGACCGAGAAGGATGCGGTGAAATGCGCCGCCCTCGCCAACGAATGGTTCTACAGCGTGCCGGTCACCGCGGAACTGCCGGAAGCATTCTGGGTGGCATTGCTGGACAAGCTGCCGACGCGTGGAGGCACGGGCGCATGAACACCGACTTCATGGTCGCCATACCGGCGCGGTATGCCGCGTCGCGGCTGCCGGGCAAGCCGTTGCGCCTGCTTGGTGGAGAGCCGCTGGTCGTGCATGTCGCGCGCCGCGCGCTGGCGGCAGGCGCGCGCGAGGTATGGGTCGCAGCGGACGACCAGCGCATCGCCGATGCCTTGCGCGATACGGGCGTGCGCGTGGCGATGACCTCGGCCGCGCATGCCTCCGGCAGCGATCGGCTGGCTGAGTGTGCCGATATCGCCGGCTGGCCCGATGACCTCATCGTGGTGAACCTGCAGGGCGACGAGCCGTTCGCGCCGGCGGCCGGTATCCATGCGGTGGCGGATACGCTGGCGCGCAGCGGCGCGGATATGGCCACGCTGGCCACGCCCATCGATGATCCGGAAACCCTGTTCGATCCCAACGCGGTCAAGCTGGTACGCAGCCAACGCGGCGATGCGCTGTATTTCAGCCGCGCGCCGATTCCCTGGCATCGCGACGCCTTCGCCCAGGGCCGCCGGCTGCCCAAGCCGGGCGAATGCCTGCGCCATATCGGCATCTACGCCTATCGCGCCGGCTTCCTGCGCCGTTTCGCGAAAATGCCACCGGGACGCCTGGAGCAGGTCGAATCGCTGGAGCAATTGCGCGTGCTCGAAGCCGGCTTCCGCATCGCCGTGGCATTGACCCCGGAACCTTTTCCGCCTGGCGTGGACACCCCGGAAGACCTGGCCCGGGCCGAGGTCCATCTGGCCAGTGGTGCCGGTTGAAACTGCTGGTCATTTGCCTGGGCAACATCTGTCGTTCGCCGCTGGCCGAAGGCGCCTTGCGCGCACGCCTCAAGGCATCGCCAATGTCCGCTGAAGTCGAAGTGGATTCCGCCGGCATCGGCGGCTGGCATGCCGGCCAGGCTCCGGACCGACGCGCCATCGCCTGCGCGCGCGGCCACGGCGTGGATATCTCCATGCAGCGTGCGCGCCAACTGCGGCAGGAGGACTTCGCCCGGTTCGACTGGCTGCTGTGCGCGGACGCCGACAATCTGCGCGAGGTCCTGCGCATGGCGCCGCCGGATGCGCGGTCACGGGTAATGCTGCTGATGGAATGGGCGGGTGTGGAACCCGGCGGCGAGATCCCGGATCCTTATATGGGCGAAGTGGAGGAGTTCGAACAGGTATGGCGACTGGTCGATTCCGCCGCACAGGCGGTCGTGGCTCGCCTGTGCCTGGATTGAGACTCCGGCATAATCCGAAGTCAATGGACATTGCCTCGACCCCTGAACTCCCCAGTAACCTGCTATGGCTCAATGCCCCTGCGACCTCGCTGCACGAGCAGCGAGGTCGGGTGGTCGCACTGGCGTTCGTCAATGCGGCATCGGCCTGGTCGTGGCAGCGGCTGCGCGACCTGGCCCAGCTGCACACCCGTTATCCCGGGCGCCTGCAACCTCTGGCGATTCACGTTCCCCGCTTCGACAGCGAGCGCGATCCGCAGCACGCACTGAAGCAACTGCGCCGCCAGGGCGTGACCTTTCCCATCGTCCACGACGGTGACTGGCGCGCCTGGCAACGCTTCGGCATCGAGGCATGGCCGACGGTGCTGTTGATCGGCGCCGACGGGCAGCTTCGCGGACGCGTGGTTGGCCTCGACTCGATGGCGGAACTGGAACGGCCACTCGCGGCGTTGTGCGACGCATTGCCGCTGCCCAGCGACGACGATGCGCGCGCGCCGACCGAATCGAACGGCGAACCGCGCCTGCCGTTGCGCTTCCCGAGCGGCATCGCGGCCACGGCCGATCGCCTGTACGTCGCCGACAGCGGCCATCACCGGGTATTGGAATGCAACCATGCCGGACGCGTGCTGCGCCAGTTCGGCATGGGCACCGCCGATTTCATCGATGGCGACATGGAACAGGCCGCGTTCCGGCGCCCGCAAGGCCTGGCCGTGGTGCGCGAAGCGCTATACGTGGCCGATACCGGCAACCACGCGCTGCGCAGCATCGCGTTGCGCAACGGCCACGTCGACACGCTGTGCGGCAACGGGCGCGCAGGCGAACCGACGGAAGGCCTTGTCGCCAACCCGCGCGCAGTGGCCCTGAACCAGCCACAGGCGGTGGCTGCGACCAACAGCGAAGTGCATGTGGCCCTGGCCGGCGACAACCGCATCTGGACCTATGGCCTGGGTCGCGGCGAATTGAGGTGCCGTGCCGGTTCGGGGCAGCTCGAGGTGCGCGACGGCAGCGGCGTCATGGCCGCCTTCGCGCAACCGGTGGCGCTGGCGGCGGTGCAGCAGGTGCTGTACGTCTGCGATGCCCTCGGTTCCGCCGTGCGTTCCCTGCAATTGCGCAACGACACGGTGCAGACCCTGATAGGGCAGGGAATGTGGGAGTTCGGCGACGCCGACGGTCCGCGCGAAAACGCCCGCCTGCAGAATCCGCAGGCCATCGCCCTCAGCCCCGACGCGCCACTGCTGTGGATCGCCGACAGCGGCAATGGGAGCCTGCGCAGCCTGCGCCTGGGCGGCGGTGAAGTCTCGACCGTGGCCCTGCCGCGGCGCCTGCATGGCCCGGCCGGGCTGGCGACCTCACCCGGCGTGGTGTGGATCGCCGAAACCGATGCGCATGCGGTCCTGCGTTACGACATCGCCACGGGTGAACTGGGCCGCGTCCCGATCGACGAATGACGGGCGTGGCGTTCGATGGCAAGGCATTCGCGGTGGGGTTGAGCACCGCGCCCGGCGTGTACCGCATGTACGCAGCCGACGACAGCCTGTTGTATGTCGGCAAGGCCGGCGCCTTGCGCAAGCGCGTCTCCAGTTACTTCAGCAACGCCCCCAAGACCCCGCGCATCCTGTCCATGCTGGCCCAGGTGGCGCGCATGGACGTCACTGTCACCCGCACCGAGGGCGAGGCGTTGCTGCTGGAAAACCAGCTGATCAAGTCGCTGACGCCGCGCTACAACGTCTCGCTGCGCGACGACAAGAGTTATCCCTACGTGCTGCTGACCACGGAATCCTGGCCGCGCATCGCGATGCATCGCGGTCCGCGTGCGGTGCCGGGGCGGTACTTCGGCCCGTATCCGGGCGTCGGCGCGGTGCGCGACACGCTCAACCTGATGCAGAAGCTGTTCAAGATCCGTAATTGCGAGGACAGCGTGTTCCGCAACCGCACCCGGCCATGCCTGCAATACCAGATCGGCCGTTGCAGCGCGCCGTGCGTGAACCTGGTGCCGGAGTCGGACTATGCCGAAGCGGTGCGTCGCGCGGGCCTGTTCCTCGACGGCCGCAGCGATGAATTGACCGGCGAACTGACCGCGGCGATGGAAACGGCCAGCGCGCGCCTGGATTTCGAGGAAGCGGCGCGCCTGCGCGACCTGGTCGGCTCCTTGCGCAGCATGCAGTCGCGCCAGTACGTCGACGGCCGCGCCGCCGACCTGGACGTGCTGGCTTGTGCGATGCAGGGCACGGGCGCCTGCGTGCTGTTGTTGGCGTTCCGCGACGGACGCAACCTGGGCACGCGTGCGTTCTTCCCCCGGACCAATGGCGAGGACAGCGCGGCCGAAGTGCTGGCCGCCTTCGTTTCCCAGTACTACGCCGAGCAGATGCCACCGCAGGAAATCGTCCTGGATCGCGAGATCCCCGACGCCGCCCTGATCGAAACCGCGTTGTCCACCGCCGCCAACCGCAAGGTGCAGTTGAAGTGGAGCGTGCGCGGCGAACGCGCCGGTTACCTGGACCTGGCCAGCCGCAACGCCGAGATCACCCTGGCCAGCGAATTGTCCAGCCGCAACGCGCAGCAGGTGCGCGCCGAAGCCCTGCGCGACCTACTGGGCCTGTCGGAGCCGGCCAGGCGCATCGAATGCTTCGACATCAGCCACACCATGGGCGAAGCCACCGTGGCCTCGTGCGTGGTGTTCGATGCCGACGGCCCGGTGCGCGCGCAGTACCGGCGCTACAACATCACCGGCATCGAACCGGGCGACGACTACGCAGCGATGCGCCAGGCGATCGAACGGCGTTTCCGCCGCGCGGTGGAAGAGGGCGGGGTGCTGCCCGAAGTGCTGCTCATCGACGGTGGCGCCGGACAGCTGACCCAGGCCCGCGGGGCGCTTGCCGAACTCGGCGTGGACAGCGTGGTCCTGGTGGGCGTGGCCAAGGGCGAAGAGCGCCGCGCAGGCCACGAAACCCTGATCCTGGCCGATGGCCGTGAAGTGCAGCCCGGCGCCGCATCGCCGGCCTTGCAGCTCGTCCAGCAGGTGCGTGACGAAGCGCACCGTTTCGCCATCACCGGCCATCGCGGAAAACGCCAGAAGGCGCGCATGACCAGCAAGCTGGAAGACATCGCCGGCATCGGCCCGCGCCGTCGTGCGAGTCTGCTCAAGCATTTCGGCGGCTTGGCCGGCCTGAAGGCGGCAGGCATCGACCAGATCGCGCATGTGGAAGGCATCAATGCCGCGCTCGCCGCGCGAATCTACGCTAACCTGCACGGGTTGCCGACGCCGGCGACGCCTCCGCCCCCAGGAAGCGAATAACGCACGCAATGAAGTTGACGATCCCCACCTGGTTGACCCTGCTCAGGATCGTGTTGATCCCGGTCCTGGTGGCGATGTTCTACCTGCCTTACCAATGGGCCAACTTCGCCGCGGTGTTCGTGTTCGTGCTGGCGGCGCTGACCGACTGGCTGGATGGCTGGATCGCGCGGCGCTACAACCAGTTCTCCGCCTTCGGCGCCTTCCTCGATCCGGTCGCAGACAAGCTGATGGTGGCCGTGGCGCTGTTCCTGATCGTGCAGGGCCATCCGACCCCGTGGATGGCGTTCTGGGCCGCAGTGATCGTGGGCCGCGAAATCGCGGTATCGGCGCTGCGCGAGTGGATGGCCGAACTCGGCCAGCGCGCCAAGGTCAAGGTCGCCGCCATCGGCAAGTTCAAGACCATCGTGCAGATGGTGGCGCTGGGCTGCCTGTTGTACTCGGTCACGCCCGCCAGCGCGCCGCAGGCCAGCATCTGGCTGGGGGAACCTATTTTCCATATCGGCGACTGGTTGCTGGCCATTGCGGCCCTGCTCACGCTGTGGTCAGGCGCGCAATACCTGCGTGCCGCGTGGCCTACCTTGCGCGAGGATGAACAAGCAGCGGTTGACAGTTCGCGCAAGGACGGTAAAATTCCGCCCCTCACTACGCGGGAATAGCTCAGTTGGTAGAGCACGACCTTGCCAAGGTCGGGGTCGAGGGTTCGAGTCCCTTTTCCCGCTCCAGTTTCGAACAAGACCCCGTTCGCGGGGTTTTGTCTTGTAAGGCGCTTGAAAAGGCGCATCGATTGCGCCAGTCTCGGCGCGACAGTCACCGGCCTGGTGGCAGAGTGGTCATGCAGCGGCCTGCAAAGCCGCGTACGCCGGTTCAATTCCGACCCAGGCCTCCACGATCGAC
>JAKFDG010000404.1:0-5123 GCA_036677285.1 Pseudoxanthomonas sp. | reverse complement strand
GTGCCGGTGCGACCCATGCCGCACTGGATCTCGTCCAGGGCGAGCAAGGCGCCATGGCGGTCGCAGAGCTCGCGCACGCCGCGCAGGAAGCCTTCCGCCGCCGGCATCACCCCGCCCTCGCCCTGGATCGGCTCGACCAGCACTGCGGCGACATTGCCCGACGCCATCGCGGTCGCAAGTTGCCCTAGGTCGTTGAAATCGACGTAGCGGAATCCGCCTGGTAAAGGCTCGTAGCCTTCCTGGTATTTCGGCTGCGCGGTGGCGGTGACCGTGGCCAGCGTGCGTCCATGGAAACTGCCGTGGAAGGAGACGATCACGCGTCGATCCGGCGCACGCCCCTGCGCCGCCGCCCACTTGCGGATCAGCTTGATGGACGCTTCGTTGGCTTCGGCACCGGAGTTGCACAGGAACACGCGCGTGGCGAAGCGCGATGCGGTGACCAGTTCTTCCGCCAGGCGCAACGGCGGCTCGCTGTAGAACACGTTGCTGGTGTGCCACAGCTTGCCCGCTTGTTCGGTCAGCGCCGCGACCAGGTCCGGCTCGTTGTGGCCCAGCCCGCAGACCGCGATACCGGCCGACAGGTCGATGTACTCGCGGCCGTCGCGATCCCAGACGCGCGCACCCTGGCCGCGTTCCAGGATGATTTCGCGCGGACGATAGACGGGCAGGTAGTAGTGCTGGCCGGCGGCGACCAGCTCGGCGGTGGTGGGCGTGCTCATGGGGATTCCTGCGACGAACGCAGGAATTATAGGACAGCGTACGCGCTCAGCCGGCGAATACGACTTCGGCCGCGGTTTGCGCCTGGATCGTCGGCCCGAAGCTGCGGATCTGCGGCAGCGTGGCGTTGTGGTGGGCGCGGATCTGCGCCGCATCGGCATGCGGCTTGTCGTGGGTGGTGTGCGCATCGGCGGCGAGAATGACATGGTAGCCGTGGGCGGCGGCGCTGCGCGTGGTGGTGTCGACGCAGAACTCGGTCGCGTAGCCGCAGATCACCACGCCTTCCACGCCACTGAAAGCCAGCACTTCTTCCAGCCCGGTGCGCAGGAACGCATCCGGCGTGGCCTTGCGCACGCGATGATCCCCGGCTTCGACCTGCAAACGCTCGTGCAGGCCCCAGCCGGGCGAATCGACCTCTAGGTCGCCCGCACGCTCATGCTGGACGAAGACCACCGGCGCCCCGGCCGCGCGCGCCCGTACGGCCAACCCGTTGATATGGTCGATGACGGCATCGGCATCGGCGGGGCGCGGCAGCGGATCGAATAGTCCGCGTTGCACATCGATCACGATCAGGGCGAGGTTCATCGGTTGCCTGCGGGTGAAGGGGCTGGCTACCAGCTTCCCGTATTCGGCATGGAAAGCCAAGGCTCCCGCGGCGGCAACGCGTCACCTTTCTGCAACAACTCGATCGAGATCAAGTCGGGCGTGCGGACGAAGGCCATGCGGCCGTCGCGCGGCGGGCGGTTGATGATGACGCCCAGCGCTTGCAGGTGCGCGCACAGGGCGTAGATGTCGTCGACCTCGAACGCCAGGTGGCCGAAGTTGCGCGCGCTGCCGTAATCCTCGTCCGGCATGCCATCGACAGCGGGCCAGTTCCAGGTGAGTTCGATCTCGGCTTCCGGATTGTCCGGGGCGCCGAAATACACCAGGGTGAACTTGCCCGACTCGTTCTCCATGCGCCGGGTTTCCTTGAGTCCCAGTCCAGCGGTGAGGAAGCGACTGGTGGCGTCCAGGTCGTGGACGCGGATCATGGCGTGCAGGTATTTCATCGTAGTGCTCAGTCGAGGAACAGATCGGGAAACAGCGGTTGCGTGGAATCGACCGCGTAATGCGAAAGATCGGTGATGCCCGCTTCGCGCAGCACCTCGTCGTCGATCAGGAAATTTCCGGAGAATCCCTGCGCCGGGCGGATCAGCACCGCATGCGCGGCATCGGCCATGATCTCCGGCCTGCGGCCGTTTCCGGCGCTGACCCCCGGGATCATGTTCAGGGCCTCGGTGGCGATCAGCGTGCGCGGCCACAGCGCGTTCACCGCCACGCCTTGCGGGCCGAACTCGGCGGCCAGGCCCAGGGTGACGAAGCTCATGCCCATCTTGGCCAGGGTGTAGCCGGTATGCGGCGCCCACCACTTGGGATCCAGCGAAGGCGGCGGCGCCAGGGTGAGGATGTGCGGATTCGGCGCCTGCAACAGGTGCGGCAGGCAGGCCTGCGCGCACAGGAAACTGCCGCGCGCGTTGACCTGGTACATCAGGTCGAAGCGCTTCATCGGCGTATCCAGCGCGCCGCGCAGCCAGATCGCGCTGGCGTTGTTGACCAGTATGTCGATGCCGCCGAAGGTGTCCACGGTCGCGGCCACCGCCGCACGCACCTCGTCTTCCTCGCGGATGTCGCATTTCAGCGCCAACCCTTGCCCACCTGCGGCGGTGACCGCCTCGGCCGCGGTGAAGATCGTTCCCGCCAGCTTGGGATTGGGCACCGCCGACTTGGCCGCGATGGCGACGTTGGCGCCGTCGCGCGCGGCGCGCAGGGCGATGGCCAGGCCGATGCCGCGCGAGGCGCCGGTGATGAAGAGGGTTTTGCCTGCGAGGGTGGTCATTGCGTTCTCCGTTCTCCGTCAGGGCTTCGGCCCCTGCCCTTCATTGTCTTCCCACTTCAACACCTTGCGGGTGACGAAGCGATACACCGGCTTGCCAGTGCGGAACCAAAGGTCGCGCACCCACGAATGCCGTTTGAGCAGGCGCCATTCCACTGGCGTCAGTTTGTCGCGGCAGTACATGCGTTTGTGCTTGAGCAGGTGGCGCAGGTCCTCGCGCGCCAGCAGCCGCATCCAGCGCGAGCGCGGATTGCCGCGTGCCGCCATCTGGAAATCGATCAGGGCCGGGCTGCCATCCGCGCGCACCAGCCAGTTGGCCTCCTTGGCCAGGTCGTTGTGGGCGATGCCGCGCCGGTGAACCTGCTGCAGCAGGCGTCGCGCCGCCCGGAAATAGGCCAGGTCGCCGCGCGGCGGATTCTTGTACATGGCCACGCCGTCCATGAAGCTGCGGTCCAGCCACGTCCCATCCCAGTTGAGCAACTGCGGCGTCTGCGGCTGTCCTGCCAAATGCTGCAAAGCCAGCGCTTCGCGGCGCGCCAATCGCCAGGCGGGAAAGCGCAGCCACCACGGGGAGGCGGAAAGGTCGCGCCGCACGAACAGGCCGCGCGCGTCGCGCATCAGGGCGATGCGGCCGAAACTGTCGGCCTTGAGCGCTTCGACCTCGATGGCCGACTCTTCGATACCCGGCTTCTTGATGGCATGTTCGCGAATCATCGCCACAGTCTAAACCGTCCGGTCCGCCTCGCCGCCTATAATCCGGCGCAATGGATTCCTCCTGGTTCGACAACCTGCTGGCCTGGATCACCGCGCACCCGGTGGCCGCAGGGGCGGTGATCTTCGCCATCGCATTCTGCGATGCGCTGATCGTGCTGGGCGCGATCGTGCCGGCGCTGCCGCTGCTGTTCGCGGTGGGCATGCTGATTGGACTGGGCGAGATCTCCGGACCGTATGCGGTGGTATCCGCAGCATTGGGCGCGTTCATCGGCGATGCGATCAGTTTCTGGGTGGGCCGCCGCTGGGGTTCGCAACTGCGCAACCACTGGCCATTCCGAAAGTATCCGCAGTTGCTCGAACGCGGCGAAGCCCAGTTCCGCCGCAACGGCACCAAGAGCATCCTGATCGCGCGCTATGTGGGGCCGATCCGCCCGTTCGTCCCCGCCGTGGCCGGCATGTTGAAGATGCCGCTCAAGCGCTACCTGCCGGCCAGCGCTTTCGCCGCGGCGTCGTGGGCGCTGCTGTTCCTGGGGCCCGGATGGATCCTGGGCGAGGCCTACGATGCGGTGGCCGCGGTCGCAGGTCGCCTGGCGCTGGTCCTGGGCCTGCTGCTGGTGGTGCTGGCCCTGGCCTGGGCACTGGTGCTGTACACCTACCGCTGGTTCGCCGCGCATGCCGACGCCCTGCTCGCGCGCGCGCTGGCGTGGTCGCACGACCACCCGGTGCTGGGGCGTTATTCGATGGCGGTGTTCGATCCGCAACGGCGCGAATCGGTATCGCTGGCACTGCTGGCGGTGATGCTGCTGGCAATCGGCTGGATCTGGTTCGCGTTCCTGGCGCTTGTGATCGGCCATGGCGAACCGCTGGGCGTGGACCTTGCCATCCACGGGCTGATGCAGGCTTTGCGCAATCCGCTGGCGGATCATCCGATGGCGGCGCTGGCCTCACTGGGCGATACCGAGGTCCTGGCCCCGGCCGCGGCTCTGGTGCTGGTGTACCTGGTGTGGCGCAAGCGCTGGATGGCGGCGGCGCACTGGCTGGCGGCGTTGGCTTTCGGGCTGGCCCTGACCGCCTGGCTGGGCGCCTCGGTGGATTTCCCGCGCCCACCCGCGGTCAGCAGCGGTTTCAGTTTCCCTTCCATCACCATCACCATGGCCACGATCACTTTTGGCTTCTTCGCCGTGCTGATCGCGCGCGAGCTGCCGGGGCGGCGGCGCATCTGGCCCTATCTGGTGTCCGGCATCGTGGTAACGCTGATCGGCTTCGCCCGCATCTACCTGGGCGCGCACTGGTTGAGCGACGTGATCGGCGGAATGCTGTTCGGCATCTTCTGGCTGCTGGTGCTGGGCATCGCCTACCGGCGCCGCACGGTGCGCTCGTTCTGGATGAAGCCGCTGGCCTCGCTGTTCTACGGCGCCATCGCCGTCGCCGCGCTGTGGCACGCGCCGCGCAATATCGAACCGACCCTCGCCCAGTTCGAGATCCCGCAGGCGACCGACTCGATCGCGCTCGCAGGGTGGTGGAAGCAGGACTGGCAGAAGTTGCCGGCGCAGCGCAACGAGTTCGACGATGAGCAGCGCTGGCCGCTGGACGTCCAGGTCGCCGGCCCGCTGGCCCCGCTACGGGTGCAACTGGAAGCGGCCGGCTGGCGCGTGCAGGAACAGGCCGGCTGGGAACAGGCCTTGAACCTGCTGGACAGCGACCTGCCCGACCGCGAGCAACCGGTGTTGCCGGCTACGCTCGATACCCGTGCCGAAAGCCTGCTCATGCTGCGTCCGGGCGCACGCGCGGGCGAGATGCTGGCCTTGCGCCTGTGGGC
>JAKFDG010000403.1:0-1899 GCA_036677285.1 Pseudoxanthomonas sp. | reverse complement strand
GGCCAGCTCTCCCTGGAGCTCGGCGTGCTCGGGCTGGACCTGGAGTTCGACTACCTGCACGCCACCCGCTACCGCGGCGAAACCAGCGGCGGCGAACTGGTGTGGAAGCATCGTCCCGCCACCGCGCTGTACGGCCGGCGCGTGCTACTGGTCGACGACATCCTCGACGAGGGACATACCCTGGCCGCGGTGCGCCAGTGGTGCCTGGAGCAGGGTGCCACCGACGTGCGCATCGCCGCGCTGGCCACCAAGCAGCATGACCGCTGCGTGCCGGGCATCTGCGCCGACTACGTGGGTCTGGAAGTGCCGGACCGCTATGTTTTCGGTTTCGGCATGGATTACCACGAGCAGGGCCGCAACCTGCCTGGTATCTATGCGTTGAAGGACTGAGGGATGAACCCCATCGCACTCGCCGTCATCGGTGGCACCGGCGTCTACAAGCTCGCCGCGTTGCAGGACGTGGAAACACGCGAAGTCGAGACCCGTTTCGGCAAGCCCTCGGGCCCGATCCGCATCGGCAACCTGCTCGGGCATCGCGTCGCGTTCCTCGCGCGGCATGGCGAAGGACATTCGCTGCCGCCGCACCAGATCAATTACCGCGCCAACCTGGCCGCGTTGAAGGACATCGGCGCGACCCGCGTGCTCGCGCTCAACACCGTCGGCGGCATCACCGAGGCGTTCGGCCCGCGCGTGCTGGCCTGCCCGGACCAGTTGATCGATTACACCTGGGGGCGCATCTCGACGATCTGTGAGGAACCAGGCACGGAGGTTATCCACGTTGATCTCGGCGACCCCTACACGTCCTTGTTGCGGCACAAGATCATCGCGGCGGCGAAGGTGACAGGCGTCTCGCTGGTGGGGCATGGCTGCTATGGGGCCACCCAGGGCCCGCGCCTGGAAACCAAGGCTGAAATCGCGCGGCTGCGCCGCGATGGCTGCGACCTGGTGGGCATGACCGGCATGCCGGAAGCGGCGCTGGCGCGCGAGCTCGACCTGGATTACGCCTGCCTGGCGATCGTCGCCAACTGGGCCGCCGGTTGCGGCACCGGCGAGGAGATCACCATGGCCGAGGTGCTGTCGAACGTGGAAGCCGCGTCCCGCGGCCTGCCCGAACTGATCGGCGAACTGGCGCGCGGGTGATTGTCAACGCAGCGGAGTATTTGCATACTCCGCGCGTGTGCCCTCGCACACACCACCACCCGCACTCGAAAAGGGAATACCAAAGTTATGCCGTACGGTACCGTGAAATGGTTCAACGACGCCAAGGGCTTCGGCTTCATCTCGCCGGAAGATGGCAGCGCCGACGTCTTCGCGCACCACTCCGCGATCAACAGCAAGGGCTTCCGCAGCCTGCAGGAAGGCCAGCGTGTCAGCTACGAGGTGACCCAGGGTCCCAAGGGCGCACAGGCTTCCAACATCGAGCCGGCCGCCTGATCCGTCCGATTGGTTTTCTTTGAACCCCGCTACGGCGGGGTTTTTTATGGCTGCCGGAAGGAGCGTCATGGCCGGGAAGTTGGACATCGCCATCGTCGGCTACGGCACCGCCGGCCAGGCCCTGGCGATCTTGCTCACGCGCGACGGACATCGGGTCGAGGTGTTCGAACGCGCGCCGCAACCGGGTCCGGTGGGTGCGGGGTTCCTGTTGCAGCCCACCGGCCTGCAGGTGCTGTGGCAGATGGGATTGCTGGATGCGGCCCTGGCCTATGGCGCGCCGGTGACGCGCCTGTACGGTGAAACGCCAGGCGGACGCGGGGTCATGGACATGCGTTACCGCGGACTGGATGCGCGGTTGTTCGGCCTGGGCATGCAACGCGGCGCGCTGTTTACGCTGCTGGCCCATGCGTGGGAAGGCAACGCGCAGCTGCATCGCGGTACTCGCGTCGCCAAGGTCGAAGACGA
>JAKFDG010000402.1:0-5997 GCA_036677285.1 Pseudoxanthomonas sp. | reverse complement strand
CTGACGCGACGCGAACTTGCGTCGGTGCCAATGCGAGTCCCGTTTGCTGACCATCCTGCTGCGAGTTGAACCATTTCGACTCGGAAACCAAGAGGAATGTAGCTATGGAAATTGCAATTCGTGCGCGCTGGCCGCTGGTCCTTCTGTGCGCCGCCTCTCTCTTTCTGGGCTGCGAGAAGAAGAACGACGCGATCACTCAGGCCGCGCAGGAGGATGCTGCGGCGGGCGTCGCCGTGCCGGGGATCGCCGAGACGAAGGCCATCGCGGAGGAGGGCTTCATCTACGGCCTGCCGCTGGTGATGAACTACGCGATCATGCACGAGTTCGCAGTGGACCCGAAGTCCAGCCAGTTCAAGGCGCCGTTCAACCAGATCAAGAACCTGACCCACGTCGCTACCTACGAAGACACCGCGGTGGTCACGCCGAACAGCGACACGCCTTACTCGATCCTGTGGTTGGACCTTCGCGCCGAACCGGCGGTGATCTCGGTGCCGGCGGTGGACAGAAGCCGCTACTACTCGGTCCAGCTTATCGACGGCAATGCCTACAACTTCGGCTACATCGGCAGCCGCGCCACCGGAGATGATGCAGGCGACTACCTGGTGGTCGGTCCTGACTGGAAGGGAGAAAAACCCGCGGGCATCAAACAGGTCTTCACCTCGACGACTCCATTCGTCTTCGCCAATTTCCGCACCCAGTTGTTCGCCCCGGGGGATATCGAGAACGTGAAGAAGGTGCAGGCCGGCTACAGCACACAGCCGCTCTCCGCATTCCTCAAGCAGCCCGCGCCGGCTCCGGCACCGAAGATCGACTTCCTGCCAGCTACCACCGACGGGATCAAGGAGAACTTCTTCGACTACCTGGGCGCGGCGCTGGAGTTCGTGCCGCCGACGCCGGAGGATGAAGATATCCGCGCGAAACTCGCCAGCATCGGGGTCGGACCTGGCAAGAAGTTCGATTTCCAGGATCTCTCGCTCGAGCACAAGGCCGCTGTCGGGCTGGGCATGAAAGAGGGCGATGCGAAAGTCGACAAGTTCCTGGCTGGGGGAACCAAGAACGTCAACGGTTGGAGCATCGGTTCGCTCTTCGGCGACCGCACTTTCTACAAGGGGAACTGGCTGCTGCGCGCGGCGGCGGCCAAGGGCGGCATCTACGGTAACGATGCAGTGGAGGCCACCTACCCGTATACCCGCACGACCGCTACGGGCGAAACGCTCGACGCCAGCAAGCACAACTACACGCTCACCTTCCCGGCCGGGCAGCTGCCACCGGTGAATGCGTTCTGGTCGGTGACCATGTACGACGGCAACAGCCAGTTGCTGATCAAGAACCCGATCAATCGCTACCTGATCAACTCGCCGATGCTGGCGAGCATGAAGAAGAACGCGGACGGATCGCTCACTTTGTACATCCGGAAGGATTCGCCCGGCAAGGACAAGGAAGCCAACTGGCTGCCGGCGCCCGATGGCCCGGTATATCTCGTCATGCGCCTGTACTGGCCCCAGGACAAGGCGCCTTCGATCCTGCCGGCCGGCGAGGGCACTTGGAGGCCACCGGGGCTCGTGGCATCGAACTAGAGCGGCGGCGAATACGCGTCGCGCGCGACCTAATATCAACGGAGAACCATCATGCAACGCTCACGACTCACAACCGCAGTGCTCTTTGGATTGATGTCTTCCGCACTGCTTGCAGGATGCGCACGCAAGGATTCCGAACAGACCGCCACGCCCACGGCTACGGACGCTGCCGCCCCTGCGGTAGCAGCTAGCGCCGACTATCCCACGCGCGTGTTCTTCGGCGACACGCACCTGCATACCGGCATGTCCATGGATGCGGGCGTGTCCGGGACCCGGCTGATGCCGGCTGATGCCTACCGCTTCGCCAAGGGCCAGGAAGTCACCGGGTCCAGCGGTCAGAAGGCGAAACTTTCACGGCCACTGGATTTCCTGGTCGTGGCGGATCACTCCGACCAGATGGGCCTGATTACCGACCTGGTCGCCGGCAAGCCGGCGCTCCTGGCCAATCCAACCGCCAAGCGCTGGTACGACATGATGCAGTCGGGCAAGGCTGCGGAAGCCACGATCGACCTGGTCACGACGTTCTCGCAAGGCCGGTTTCCCAAGGAGATCGCGTACAACCCCGGCACGCCGGGTTATGGCGCCGCGTGGGAAACCACGATCGAAGCTGCCGAGAGTGCCAACGAGCCGGGCAAGTTCACCGCCTTCATCGGCTACGAATGGACCTCGCTGGTCAAGGGCAACAACCTGCACCGTAACGTCATCTTCCGCGACAACGGCGACAAGGCGCGCCAGGTCGAGCCGTACACGACGTATCCGCCGGGCAGCCCCAACCCGCGCGACCTGTGGAAGTGGATGGACGCCTATGAGGCCAAGACCGGCGGCCAGGTGCTCGCGATCCCGCACAACGGCAATCTCAGCAACGGCATGATGTTTGCCCTGGTCGACGATTTCAACGGTCGCAAGCCGCTCGATGCCGAATACGCGCGTACCCGCCAGGATCGCGAACGCATCTACGAAGCCACGCAGATGAAGGGCGATGGCGAGTCGCATCCGTACCTGTCGCCGAACGACGAACTCAGTGGCTACGAGATCTGGGACAAGGGCAACCTTGACCTGACCGAGGCCAAGACCAAGGAAATGCTCGAGTTCGAGTACGTCCGCTCCGCGCTCAAGAATGGCCTCAAGCTCGAAGCCGAACTTGGTGCCAACCCGTTCAAGATCGGACTGATCGGCGGTACCGACGCACACACCGCCCTGACTACGTCGGACGACGACAACTTCTGGGGCAAGATCGCGCCGAACGAGCCCAGCCCCGACCGCTGGAAGCACCCCTTCGTCAAGACTGCCCACGCCGAAATCCTCGGCTGGGAACAGACCGCCGCCAGCTACGCCGCGGTCTGGGCAAAGGAGAACACGCGCGAATCGCTGTTCGACGCCATGCAGCGGCGCGAGGTGTACGTCACCACGGGCCCGCGCATGACAATTCGCTTCTTCGGCGGTTTCGACTACGCAGCCGCCGATGCGAAGGGCGATCTCGCCGCAGCCGGTTACGGCAAGGGCGTGCCGATGGGCGGAGACCTCAAGGCCGTGTCCGCCGGCAAGTCACCGACCTTCCTGGTCGCGGCGATGAAGGATCCAGTCGGCGGCAACATCGATCGCATCCAGATCGTCAAGGGATGGCTCGATGCGAAGGGCGCATTGCACGAAAAGGTCTACGACGTGGTGTGGTCGGGCGATCGCAAGCCGGGCGCCGACGGCAAGCTGCCGCCGGTCGGCAATACGGTGGATGTCGCCAATGCCACCTTTACCAACACGATAGGTTCGCCGGAGCTGGTGCAGATGTGGCAGGACCCCGACTTCGATGCCGGGCAGCGCGCGTTCTACTACGTTCGCGTGCTTGAGATCCCAACCCCGCGCTGGACGGCGTACGACGCCAAACGCTTCAAGGTGCAGATGCCCAAGAACGTCACCATGTTCCATCAGGAGCGCGCCTATACCTCGCCGATCTGGTACACGCCGACTGCAACGGCAGCCGCGGCGCCGGCAGCGGGGGGGCGATGATGATTCGATCGCTGCTGCGCGAGCCGCTGCTGCACTTCCTGTTGCTGGGAGCGGGGCTGTTCCTGGTGTACGGATGGATCGGCGGCCGCGTCGGCGGGGAAGGCGAACAGATTGTCATCACCCAGGGCAAGATCGCGCAGTTGTCGGCGGGGTTCGAACGCATGCGCCAGCGCGCGCCGGATCCTGCCGAACTCGATGAACTGATCGCCGATGCGATCCGCGAGGAGGTTTACTATCGCGAGGCCAAGGCCTTGCGGCTGGATGAAGACGATACGCTGGTGCGCCGCCGCCTGCGGCAGAAGCTGGAGTTCCTGTCGGAAGGCACGACGCCCACGCCTGAACCAACCGACACGCAATTGCAGGCTTATCTGCATGCCAACGCCGAGACTTTCCGGCCCGAACCACGTCTGACCTTCCAGCATGTCTATTTCAACCCACAACGCAACGGTGCGGACAAGGACAGCGCGGCGCTGTTGCGTGCGCTGCGCTTGGGTAGTGCGCAAGATGCGGATGCGTTGGGCGATCCGTTTCTGCTGGCGCGGCGGTTCAACGGCGCCACCAGCAGCGAGCTGACCCAGTTGTTCGGCGAAGAGTTCGTGACCAAGTTGCGTCGCCTGCCGCTCGGCACCTGGCAGGGACCAGTGACGTCAGGCTTTGGCGTGCATCTGGTACAGGTCCAGCAAGGCGACGATGGACCCATGCCCGCGCTTGCCGATGTCCGTTCCGTCGTACGCCGGGAATGGATGCACGACTGGCGCCAGCGCGAGAACGCCAGGCTCTACGCCGATCTGCGCGAGCGCTATCAGGTGACAGTCGAGCGGCCACAGGAAGCCGAAAGCGCGACACCAGTATTAGCCGAGGTGCGCGAGTGAATGGTATTGCGCGCTGGCTGGCCATAGTCTTGCTGCTGACCTCGTCGGCCATGACGCAGGCGCACGAAGCGCGCCCCGCCTATCTGGAACTGCGGCAGATCGATACCAATCAATACGATGTGGTGTGGAAGGTCCCGGGCCTTGGTGAAGACCGGCGTCTGGCGCTGAATGTGGACTTCGCGGAAGACGTTGCGGCGGTTGGCAAGGTGCGCCGTACCTATGTCGACAACTCTTTTACCGATCGCTGGCGCGTGCGACGTGCCGGAGGGCTCGCCGGCTCGACGATCCGCATCGATGGGCTCGATTCCACGCTGACAGACGTGCTGGTGCGGATGGAACAACTGGACGGCACGACCCGCACCTGGCGCGTCGCGCCGTCGTCGCCGTCCCTGACGATCCAGCGTGATCCTGGCGGTTGGGAGGTCGCGGGGACGTATCTCGCGCTGGGTGTGGAACATATCCTGCTCGGCATCGATCACCTGCTGTTCGTGCTGGCACTGCTGATCCTGGTCAATGGCGCGCGACGCCTGTTCTGGACGATCACCGCGTTCACCGCCGCGCACAGCATCACCCTGGCCGCGGCCACGTTGGGCTGGGTGCACGTGCCGCCGCCGCCGGTGGAGGCGAGCATCGCGCTCAGTATCGTGTTCCTCGCCAGCGAGATCATGCATGCGCGCGCCGGGCGTCCCGGCCTGACCTATCGGAAGCCATGGATCGTGGCGTTCCTGTTCGGCCTACTGCACGGCCTCGGATTCGCCGGTGCGCTGAGCGAAGTGGGGCTTCCGGAGAACGCGATTCCCACTGCGTTGCTGTTCTTCAACGTGGGCGTCGAGATCGGGCAACTGCTGTTCATCGCCGCCGTGCTGGCGGTGATGGCCGGCGCCCGACGGTTCCGGTTGCCACGCAGCGACTGGACCTGGCGACTTCCCGTGTACGCGATCGGGACGATCGCGGCGTTCTGGACCCTCGAGCGGGTTGCTGCATTCTGAAACAAGAAAAACCATGCCTTTTATCCTCCATCCATACACAGGAGTCACCGCATGTTTCCACTAGCCCGCTTGAGTCTGATCGCCGCACTTGTCGCCGGCCCCGCGTGGTCCCAGGACGCGAGAGCCCCCGCTCACACGCCCGAGGAAGCTGCGAGCCTTGCGGAAATGCGGGCGTTGGAAGGCGAGGTCCGCGAAGGCAAGCGCGCTTTCATCGAGGAGCAGCTGACCCTGACCCCGGAGGAGGCGAAGAAGTTCTGGCCGATCTACGACGCGCACCAGCAGGCGTTGTCTGCGTTCAACAAACGCAGGCTGGACAACATCATGGCCTATGCCCGCCATTACAACGCCAACTCGCTCGACGACGCATCCGCCACGACGATCGGTGAGGAAGCGCTGGCCCTCGAGAAGGATGAAGCTGTTCAAATGGAACGCACGTTCCATAAGCTCAAAAAAGCCGTGCCGGCGGTCAAGGCCGTGCGTTACCTCCAGGTGGAGGCCAAGCTTCGCGCCATCTTGCGGTTCGAACAGGCGGCGCAGGTTCCTTACGTTCGATAG
>JAKFDG010000401.1:0-23829 GCA_036677285.1 Pseudoxanthomonas sp. | reverse complement strand
TTCAAGGCCAGGTTGGCCGCGCACCACTCGAGGTAGGTTCCCGACAGATCGACGCTGGTCGTCGATTCGGCGCCGGCGACCGCAGCCTGCACCGAGGCCACGCCGGTGTAGCCGAACAGGTTGAGGAAACGCTTGCCGCGAGCTTCCTGCGCCATGTGCCGGCGCAACGGGCGGTGGTCGAGGAACAGGCCGGTGTCCAGGTAATCGAACAGGTTCACCTGCAGCTTCGCTCCGCTTTCGCGTACGACGAGAAGTTCACCGCGTTGCTGGAAGCGACCGTACTTGCTGCCGCCCTTGCCGCGCTCGCGCGACTTCAGCGCGATGCGTTCTGCGGGCAGCGCGAACACCTCGCCCGCCGCGGCCAGCAGTTCGTTGCGGCGGCGACGCACGTCGGCTTCCGGGATCTCATCCGGCGCTGCGTATTCCTGCACATGCAGGAAAGTACGCGCTTCACCGCCCTCCTCCCTGACCTTATCCTCTATGTACACGTCGATTGCCGCCGCGTATTCCGGCAGGTCGGCATCGTAGACGCGGAAGCAGGTGATCGCCTCGCGCGCACGCCAGGCCTTGGAATTGCGCAGGTTCTTGCGCAGGCGGTTGGCGACCATGGTCGCGCCTTCGGAAAGCTGGCGCGGCGCGGTGGATTCGCGGCCGGGCACCGCAACCGGGTCGCAGACGATCAGCGCGCACTCGATGGCGCCGTTGAACATCTGGTACTTCTTGCTGGCGCGCAGGCCGGTGGCGAAGGCGAGCTCGGCGTTGCCGCACAGCAGGCTCGCGCGCCACTGCGGCACCGTGCGCTTGAGCGCGTCGCCGAGCTTGCGGTA
Source organism: Pseudoxanthomonas sp. (assembly GCA_036677285.1). GTDB lineage: Bacteria > Pseudomonadota > Gammaproteobacteria > Xanthomonadales > Xanthomonadaceae > Pseudoxanthomonas_A. The sequence goes on along the minus strand of JAKFDG010000401.1, from coordinate 23,002 downwards.
CAGCGCGTTGTCGGCGGCCAGGCGTTCGTCGTACGGCGGATTGCAGACCACGGTACCGCGTTCGAACGGCGGCGCCTGCAATTCCGCAACATCGCAAACGCCGAAGGCGATCTGGTCGGCCACACCCGCGACTTCGGCGTTCTCGCGCGCGGCGCGCACGGCGTGCGGGTCGATATCGCTGCCGAACATCGCTTCCTTGAGGCTCGAACGCCCTGCTTCCTCGCGTTGCTGGGCGTCGGCGACCAGTGCCTTCCAGCCGTCCACGTCGAAGCCCAGCCAGCGGCTCGGCAGGCTGCGTCCATGGCGCTGCAGGCCTGGCGCGACATCGGCTGCCATCAACGCGCCCTCGATCAGCAAAGTGCCGCTGCCGCACATCGGGTCGAGCAGCGCGCCGCCCTCGTGGTAAGCCTTGGGCCAGCCGCCGCGGATCAGCACCGCCGCCGCCAGGTTTTCCTTCAACGGCGCATCGTTCTGCACGTTGCGCCAGCCCCGGCGGTGCATCGGTCCGCCACCCAGGTCGATCGAAACCGTGGCGCGACCCTTGCGTAACGAGAAATTGATGCGCACGTCGGGCTGTTCGACATCCACCGACGGTCGTTCCATGCCCTGCGCGCGCAGCGTGTCGACCACTGCGTCCTTGACCCGCTGCGCGGCGTAGCGCGCGTGGGTGATGGCGTCGCCGGAAACGTGCGCATCGACCGCAAGGGTATGTTCGGAGCGCATGTGTTGCTGCCACGGCATCGCCGCCACGCCGTCGTACAGCGCCAGTTCGTCCGCGCATTCGAACTCGCCGATCGGCCACAACACGCGGCTGGCCAGCCGCGACCACATCACCGCGCGCTGCGCATCGACCAGTTCGCCTTCGGCGTTGGCGCCGGAAACGGTTGCGGTGGCCTTGGCGATGCCGAGCGCAAGCAGCTCGTCGACAAGCAGGTATTCGAGGCCTTTGGCGCAGGAGACGAAGAATTTCAAAGTGGATCCTTGGATTACGTAAGTTCGTCATCCCGGTGAACGCCGGGACCCATCCCAGTGCCCCAGGGCCCACACGACGACCGGGGCAAGTGGGTCCCGGCGTTCGCCGGGATGACGTCGATAATTAGGTCGACAATTAGATTTCGCGCAGCAATTGTGCGAACGCTTCGGCGGAGGCCTCCACGTGTGCGGACAACCGATGCGAATCATCCACCAACAACAAGCGTGCACGTCGTGGATACGCCCAATCAACCACAGCGTGCGCGGGAATCAGCTCATCGTCCCAACCATGGATGATGGAAACCGGCACCGATGCGGCATCCAGATCCGGCAACGGTCCCATCGTGGTCGGCGGCGCCATCAGGAACAATCCCCGCACAGGCACCTGTAACGACACGCGCGCCGAGATGTAGGCGCCCAGGCTGGAACCGGCCAGCACCAGCGGACCACGCGCGGCGGCGCTTTTCGCCAGCGCGAGCAGATGCGCCTGGCGCGCTTCCACGTCTCCAAGATCGCCGGATTCGCGACGCGCGTCGAAGCCGGTGTAATCCGGGCGTTCGTGGGTCCATCCCAGGCGCTCGGCGGCTTCCGCCAGCGCGGTGACCTTGGTTGCGTCCGGTCCGCTCTCGAAACCGTGCGAGAGGATGCAGTGACCTTTGCTCACAGTGCGACCACGTCGTCGCCGACACTGAACTTCCCGCCGGAAACGATGCGTGCGCACAGGCCGCCGTGGCCGCGCATGGCGTTGTAGCCACCACTGCCCAGCGCGGCTTCCATGCGCGAGCACGGGTCGCAGGACTCGGTGCCTTCCAGCACCACGCCGCCGATCCGGAATTGGCGTTCCTTCAACGCGACCAACGGGATCCCCGACACCACCACGTTCCGTCGCAACAACGCGGGGACAACTTCACGTCCTGCGAGGGCCGCGATCACCGGCAGGTGTTCGGCCTGGATCAGGGTAATGCCGCGCTTGCCGCTACCGCCCTTGTAACGGTCGCCGACCAGTCCGGCTTCAGTCGCCGCTTCCACGGATTCGACTTCGGTCATCCATTCGTCGCGCGCCGGGCGCAGGCCGATCCACTGCACCTTGCCCACCTGCGGCAGGGTCGCCATCAGTCTGGCCAGTTCGGAATCGGGATTGAGCGGCATCGGCGTGCTCCAAGCTACGGATGTTCCGGGCGACGGACGAGCGTCCGCAAGAGAAGCGCCAGTTTACTTGACCACGCCGACCCCGGCCTGCCGGGCCGGGCTTTGGCACGTGAATGCTAGGATTCCGGTCATGCTTCCCGACCCACCTGTACCCCGCCCGTTCGTCATCCAGTCGCCCCTGCCCTATGAACTGCGGCTGGAAGAACGCCCGCTTGCGCAGATCGATCTCGTGGTGATCCATTGCACGGAGTTGCCGGACCTTGCCGCCGCGCGCAGCGAGGGCGAGCGCGAACGCTATCCCTCGGGCACCGGCAACAGCGGTCATTACTACATCGATCGCGATGGCAGCGTGCACCAGTACGTGCACGTGGCGCGCATCGCCCACCACGTGCGCGGCTACAACCCGCGTGCGATCGGGATCGAGCTGGTCAATGTCGGTCGTTATCCCGACTGGCTGGCTGCTGGCAAGCAGTGCATGGACGAGGCCTATACGGAAGCGCAGATCGTCGCCTTGCTGGGCCTGCTGGGATCCCTGCAACGCGGGCTGCCTTCGCTGGCATACATCGCAGGCCACGAGGAACTCGACACCACCGAAGTCCCAGCCAGCGATGACGAAGGCGTGCTCGTGCATCGCAAGCTCGACCCCGGGCCGTTGTTCCCGTGGGAGCGGGTCATGCAATCGACCACCCTGCAGCGACTGGATCCATCGCTGTAGGAGCGCCCATGGGCGCGACCGTAAACCTTCCACCGCACGGACTCATCCGCAAGCGTCCATGCAAAGCGGGCGCAACCTGATTTGCTGGTGCAATCCGGTGATTTCGCCGGCGTGGCGTCCGGTCGCGCCCATGGGCGCTCCTACAAGGGCATGGTTGCCCGCCCGCTATAATTCCCTTCATCGCACTGCACAGGCATCCCGCCCTTGTCTCCTTCGCCAGAACCCGTCGTTTCCGAGCTGATCGAACTGCTGTCCCTGGAGCGACTGGAAGACAACCTGTTCCGCGGCCAGAGCCGCGACATCGGCACCAAGTACGTGTTCGGCGGACAGGTGCTGGGCCAGGCCCTTTCGGCCGCGCAGGCCACCGTGGATCGCGGCCGCGGGGCCCATTCGCTGCACGCCTACTTCCTGCGTGCCGGCGACATCGAACACCCCATCGTGTACGACGTGGACCGCACCCGCGACGGCAGCAGCTTCTCGGTTCGGCGGGTGACTGCGATCCAGCACGGCAAGGTGATCTTCTTCTGCGCAGCCTCGTTCCACGAGCACGAAGCCGGCGTCGAGCACCAGTTGTCGATGCCGGAGGTGCCGCGCCCCGAGGACATCGAGCCCTCGCCGGCGGTACCCGTCGACGTGATGGCGACGCTGCCGCCCAAGGTGCAGCGCTGGCTGTCGCGGCGCGGACCGTTCGAATTCCGCCACGTGTACCCGCGCGACGACCTCAATCCGCCCAAGCGCCCGCCGTTCCAGCAGGTCTGGTTCCGCCTGACCGAACCGGTCGGCGACGCGCCGGAACTGCACCACGCCCTGCTCGCCTACGCCTCCGATTTCCAGCTGCTGGGCACGGCCAACTATCCGCACGGCATCAGCTACTACCAGCCGAACGTGCAGATGGCCTCGCTGGACCATGCGCTGTGGTTCCACCGCCCGTTCCGTGCCGACGACTGGCTGCTGTATTCGATCGACAGCCCCAGCGCGCAGAATTCGCGCGGCCTGGCGCGCGGGCAGATCTTCACCCGCGACGGCAAGCTGGTGGCCAGCACGGCGCAGGAAGGCCTGATTCGCGTGGTCCCGGACGATGCCGCTTCCGCCTCGGTCCCGAAGAAGGATTGACCAATGCGCCAGGTATTCACCAGCCTGCGGATCGAGACCGTCGAGGGCGTGGCCAAGCTGCTGCAGGACGAAGGCATCGAGGTCTATATCGCCAACGGGCGTTCGTACCACAGCAAGCGCGGCAGCCAGTTCAGTTACGCCGAGCCGATGACGGTCAAGCAGCAACCCAGCGTGTGGGTGATGCGGGCCGAAGACCAGCCGCGGGCACGCGAGCTCCTGCGCGCGGCAGGCTTGATGGGCTCCACCCGGCCCGACCAGGGCGATCCCCTGGTGTTTGCGAACAGCGACACGGCGGAGGAACCGAAGAAACGTTCGCTGGCGTGGCGCATCCGGATCGGCCTGCTGATTGCGGTCGCCATCGCCTCGCTGGTGACGGTGATGCGCTACCGCGGCGCGCAGGAGGTTGTGGCGCCGCAAACGCCAGCCGCCGCAGGGCAGCAGCCCCCTGCACAGGAAGAAGAAGAAACCATCCGCATCCGGATTCCGGCACCAGCCGCCGACCCGCCCCCGCCTCCGGAACCGTGACCGGATCGCGATTCGTGGGTACCGGCCGATGCCCTGCTCCGCGCCGTCACATCCGCTGTGCAAACGCGTCCTTGTGGTATTGATCGCTGACGGATGCCAGTCCCATGAATGCCGAAACCCTTGACCTGATGCTGCAGACCGAGTTGCCGGCCGCCGCCCGTGGCGACCACAACGCCTATGGCCGCATCGTCGTCGCCTGCCAGAACACCATCACCGCCATCGCCCTGGCCATCACCCGCGACGTGCAGGCCAGCGAGGACATCGCCCAGGAAGCCTTCCTCAAAGCCTGGCAACAACTGGACCGCCTGAAGAATTCAGCCAGCTTCCTGCCCTGGCTGCGGCAGATCACCCGCAACCTGGCCCGCGACCACCTGCGTGCGAACCGCAGTCGCCCGTTGTCGGGCGAAGGCGCGGACCTGGCGATCCAGATGGCCGCCGATCCTTCGCCGACGCCCAGCGAGCAATTGCTGCAGACGGAAGAGGAAATCGTGGCTAAGGACATCATCTCCGCGTTGCCCGAGGAGAGCCGCGAAACCCTGCTGCTCTATTACCGCGAGGGACAGAGCTCGCAACAGGTGGCGGCCCTGCTGGGATTGAGCGATGCGGCGGTACGCAAGCGCCTGTCGCGCGCACGCGGCACGGTGCGCGAGGAAATGCTGAAACGTTTCGGGGAGTTCGCGCGCGCCACCGCGCCAGGCGCCGCCTTCGCGCTGACGGTGAGCAGCGCGCTGATGGTGGCCGCACCAGGCGCCAGTGCCGCCGCCTTGCTGGGCGCCGGTGCGATGGGCTCGGGTGCAGGCAAGCTGGGCGCGGGCGGATTGGGGGCCTCGGCCGTCAACGGCGGGGTGACGTTCGGCGCACTGGGCACGGTGTTCGGCGGGCAGCTGCATATCGTCGGGCCGGCGCTGATCGGCGGCATGCTGGGCGCTTACCTGGGCGGTTTGTGCCTGTTGCGCTTCGCCGAAACGGCCGACGAACGCAGGCAGATCAGGGGTTTTGTTTTCATGAACACCGCCACCGCCGCGATCTTCAGCCTGGGCGTGCTGGTACTGGTCGCCATCACCCGCCAGCCATTGCCCGTGGCGCTCTATGCGCTGGCCGGCATGGCTGTCATCAACTACCAATGCCTGGTGCCGCTGCAGCGGATCATGACGCCGTTGCTGGCGCGCCATGCCGCGCGACGGGGCCGCTCCGGCAAGCACTGGCTTTACGAAAGCATGTATGGCCGCACCGGCGTGGTAATCGCGAATGTATTCGTGGTCGTGGCTCTGGCCTGGGCGTTCCTCCGGTAACTCCCGGGGCAAAGAAAAACCCATGCCCTTGCGGGCATGGGTTTTGTCTGCACGGTGAAGCCGGCAATCAGTTCGCGGGCTTGTCGACCGGCGCACGCGGGCCGCGATGCTCCATCCGCTTCGACTTGGCCGCGTCCAGTTCGGCACGGGTGAGTTTCCCGTCCTTGTCGGCATCGGCCTTGGCAAACCATTCATCGCTCCGCTGCTTGGCACGGATCTCATGGTCGGCGCGATCGATGAAACCATCCTTGTTCGCATCCATCTGGTCGAAACGCGAAGCAAGCTTGCCTTCGCCCGCAGCCGATTCCGCGCGGCTGATGCGACCATCCTTGTCGGTATCGAGCTTGGTCATCATTTCGTGCGGGCCGTCGCCGGACTTGCCGTGGCCGTGGCGGCGCGGCATTTCCTCCTTCGCCAGCTTGCCGTCCTTGTTCTTGTCGATCTCGTCGAACTTCTCGGCCAGGCGCGGATGCTTGGCCGCTTCGCTGCGGTCGATGCTGCCGTCGCCGTTGGCATCCAGCTTGGCGCGCGGGGTGGGCTGCGGTTCGCCCTGGGATTGGGTGGCGGCGAAGGCGGTGCCCGCGGACAGTGTAGTCAGCACGGCGAGGGTGAGCAGGGTCTTGCGGGTCATAATGAGTCTCCGGGAAAAGCGTGGCGCGTTTCCGCCACTGCCACGGTCAACGGCCCGGTGCCAGGCAGGTTGACGGCGCGCGCGGCGCATTCAGTTTGCGGACAGTCACAACCCCCGCGATCCGCGCCGCGCAGTATGCTGACCGCATGAACCAGGCCGTCGCCCGCGCCATCTCCATTTTCGGCCACCCTATGCTGGTGCTGCCGCTGGTCGCGATCGTGCTGGCGCTGGCGCGGGGTTATGGCCGCGTCGCCCTGTGGATGGCGCTGGGCTTCGCCGCCTTCGCGGCGGTGGTGCTGGGGTATTCGTGGTGGCAGGTGCGGCGAGGCAGCTGGGCGCATGTGGATGCAAGCGGGCATGGCGAGCGCAAGTCGCTCAATCGCTTCCTGCTGATCGTGCTTGCCGTTTCTGCAGCGCTCGCCTTCTGGTCGGGCGCGCCGCGCGAACTCGCGTTGGGACTGGCCCTGTCGGCCCTGATGGTGCTGGTGGCGATACGCACCGCGCACTGGTGGAAGCTGTCGCTGCACATGGCGTTCGTGGTCTACGCCGCGGTGTTGCTCCTGCAGGTTGCCTGGTGGGCGAGCCTGCTGGGATTCGCTTTCGCCGCGGCGGTGGCGTGGTCGCGGCTGCACCTGCAGCGCCACGTCACGCGCGACCTGATCGCCGGGGCGTGTACCGGTGCGCTGGCAGGCATCGCGCTCATGGCGATCAGCCGGGGCTGGTGAGACATGGGCACCGACTCGCTGCAACCTGCCGACGACCTGCGCCTGTTCCATACCGGCGAACATCCCTGCGGCTACTGGCCCGATCGCATCGCCCGCGACCTGGTGCTGGATCCGCGCGACCCGCGCCTGGCGACGTTCTACCCCACCGCGCTGGGTTGGGGCTTCCGCCGCTCCGGGGACCTGGTCTACCGGCCGCATTGCGAAGCCTGCCGCGCCTGCGTGGCGGTACGGATTCCCGTGCACGATTTCAGGCCCGACCGCAGCCAGCGACGTTGCGCCGCACGCAACGCCGAAGTCGAGGCGCGCATCGTGCCTGCAGAACGCACCGACGAGCACCTGGCCTTGTATCGCCGCTATCTGGCTGCGCGCCATCGCGACGGCGGCATGGATGGCCATGGCGCGGTGGAGTTCGAACAATTCCTGGTGGGCAGCTGGTCCGAAGGGCGCTTCCTGGAGTTGCGTGAGCACGGCCGATTGCTCGCAGTCGCGGTCACCGACATCACCCCGGATGCATTGTCGGCGGTGTACTCCTTCTTCGATCCCGATCCCGAATTCGAACGTCGCAGCCTCGGCACCCTGTCGATCCTGCGCCAGCTGGAATGGGCGCGGCGCGAGGCGCGGCGGCATCTGTACCTGGGTTACTGGATCGACGGCCATCGCAAGATGGATTACAAGCAGCGCTTCCGTCCGCTGGAGTCATTCGACGGGCGCGGCTGGCGCCGATCCGACCCCGGCTGAGGCCAAGCCGTCATACCGGATTCGCGCAGCCATGCCAGAATCGCCGCATGCGCCGAATTCTCGCAGCCCTGCTCATGCTGTCCGCCCTCGCCGCCTGTGTGCAGGTCAAGGTGCACGGTGACCCCGCCGCCTATCTGGGACATCCGGCAATGAGAGTCGCCACCTATAACACTTCGCTGTATTCCGACGAAGACGGCGGCCTTGTTCGCGAGCTCGAGGGCGACAGCGCGCATGCACGCAAGATCGCGGCGGTGTTGCAACGGGTGCGGCCGGACCTGGTGTTGTTGAACGAATTCGACTACGACGACAAGCATCGCGCCGCCGATCTGTTCCAGCAGCGCTATCTGGCGGTTGCGCAAGAGCACGGCGGCGAACCCCTTAACTATCCGTACCGTTACCTGGCACCGGTCAACACCGGCGTTCCCAGCGGGCTGGACCTGGATGGCAATGGCGGGGTGGGCAGCGATGGCCGCTCCCGCGGCAACGATGCCTGGGGTTACGGAATGCATCCAGGCCAGTACGGGATGCTGGTGTTGTCGAAATATCCCATCGATGCAGCGCAGGTGCGCACTTTCCAACTGCTGCGCTGGAGTGCGATGCCGGATGCATTGCGTCCGACCGATCCGGCGTCGCACGGATCCTTCTATTCGGATGAAGTCTGGAAACAGCTGCGGTTATCGTCGAAATCGCACTGGGACGTACCCGTGCGGACACCGGCCGGCGTGCTCCACTTCCTGGTGTCGCACCCCACCCCGCCGGTGTTCGATGGCCCAGAGGATCGCAACGGCAGGCGGAACCATGATGAGATCCGGTTGTGGGCGGAATACCTTTCTCCCGGCGACAAGCCCTGGCTGTGCGACGACCAGGGCCGCTGCGGTGGACTGGCGGTCGATGCGAAGTTCGTGATCGCCGGCGACATGAATGCCGATGCATCCGACGGCGCCGCCTACCCAGGCGCTATCGACCAATTGCTGCAGCACCCGCGCGTGGACGACAGCAGCGTGCCGCGCAGTGAAGGCGCAGTGGAGCGCGCCACCGCTTATGGCCTGCCACGCAAAGGCGTTACTGCGAACCATACCGGCGATTTCGGCCCGAAATCCGGCACCCTGCGCCTGGATTACGTGCTGCCTTCGAAAGGATTGCGCATCGCTGGCAACGGCGTGTTCTGGCCGGTCGCGCAGAGTGCCGATGCGGGCATCGCCGACGACAGCGACCATCACCTGGTCTGGATCGACATCGCTCCGCCGTAGACGCGGGCCTTCGTCGCCCTATGCCGCTGGCGAAGACGTGGGCAGACGCGGCCTGAAACCGAATGCCCCGTCGCTGCGCGCCGATACGATCATGCGGATCATGCTCCCTGGCACCATCAGCTCAACCTGCACGATCTTGCCTTCGGGTGTCGTGCCCTCGATCAGCATCTCCACCAGCGCGCCGCCGGTATCGATTTCCCGGCACAGCAGGTGCGGCTCCGGCGGGCCTTCCACCAGGTAGGGCTTGATCGCCTCGCCCAGCGATTCCAGCGCTTGGGGGAAGAAGAAAACCACGTAACCGCCGTCACTGGCGTTCATCTACTTCAACTCGATAGTGATGGCTTGCGCCGCAGTGCGCGCAGTCTCGCGCGCGGTTTCGATGTCCGTGCCGCGTGCCAGGGTCACGCCGACGCGGCGCTGACCCTCGACCCGCGGCTTGCCGAACAGGCGCAGCGCCGTGTCCGACGCCTGCAGCGCCGCCTCGATATTCGAGAACACCGGCACCCCGTGCCCCTGCGCCAGCATCGCGCAAGAAGCCGAGGGACCGAGCTGGCGGATGCCGGGAATCGGCAGGCCGAGGATGGCGCGAGCGTGCAGCGCGAACTGGCTGAGGTCCTGCGACGCCAGCGTGACCAGGCCGGTGTCGTGCGGACGCGGCGACACTTCGCTGAACCAGACCTCGTCGCCCTTCACGAACAGCTCGACCCCGAACACGCCCCAGCCCCCGAGATCGTCGGTGATCGCTTTTGCGATCTGACGCGATTTCTCGAGCGCCAGCGCCGACATCGGTTGCGGCTGCCAGCTCTCGCGGTAGTCACCGTCCTGCTGCCAGTGACCGATCGGATCGCAGAACGCGGTGCCGCCGGCGTGGCGCACCGTCAGCTGGGTGATTTCGTAATCGAAATCGACGAAGCCTTCCACGATCACCCGGCCCGCGCCGGCACGGCCTCCGCTTTGCGCGTAGTCCCAGGCGGGATCGATATCGGCTTGATCGCGCAAGGTGCTTTGGCCTTTTCCCGAGGACGACATCAGCGGCTTGACCACGCAGGGCAAACCGATTGCGGCCACGGCTTCGCGGTACTCGGCATGCGTATCCACGAAACGGTACGGCGAAGTCGGCAAGCCCAGCGTCTCGGCCGCCAGCCGGCGGATGCCCTCGCGATCCATGGTCAGGCGCGCGGCGCGGGCAGTGGGAATCACTTTCTGGCCGTGGTCGCGCTCCATCTCCAGCAGGGTTTCGGTGTGGATGGCCTCGATCTCCGGCACGATCAGGTGCGGTTTTTCGTGGGCGATCAAGGCCTTGAGCGCTGCGGGATCGAGCATGTCCAGCACATGGTTGCGGTGCGCCACCTGCATCGCCGGGGCATCGGCGTAGCGGTCGGCGGCGATCACCTCCACGCCGAAACGCTGCAGTTCCAGCGCCACTTCCTTGCCCAGTTCGCCGGAACCCAACAGCAGCACTCGCATCGCGAAGGGGGAAAGCGGGGTGCCGAGCGTGGTCATGGGTGGGCCGGAAGTGGAAAGGCCGGCATTTTACCGGCGCGTCCGGCCAGCTGACGAACGGCAGTTGATTTTTGATATCAAATTGATATCTAATTTGCTGAACCTGGAGGAACCACCATGAAAGAGAATCCCATTCGCTCCCTGCCCGGCATCCCGTTCCTGCTGGGCGTGCTCGCCGTCGGCGCGCTCGCCGTCTGGCTGGTCATGTCCGGCATCGGCAATCCAAACTTCGACGATGAGGGCGTTGTTTCGGGCTTGCGCATCTTCGGCGGCATCGCGCTGGGCATCCTGGCCTTCTTCAGCCTGATCGGCCTGTACACCGTGCAGCCCAACCAGGCCGCGGTACTGAGCCTGTTCGGCAAGTACGTGGGCACGGTCAAGGACAACGGCCTGCGCTGGAACAACCCCTTCTATTCGAAGAAAAAGGTTTCCCAGCGCGTGCGCAACTTCGAGAGCGGCAAGCTCAAGGTCAACGAACTGGATGGCAGCCCGATCGAGATCGCCGCGGTGATCGTGTGGCAGGTGGTGGATTCGGCCGAGGCCGTCTACAACGTGGACGACTACGAAAGCTTCGTCCACATCCAGTCCGAGTCGGCCCTGCGCACCATGGCCACCAGCTATCCCTACGACCAGCACGAGGACGGCCAGCTCGCTTTGCGCAGCCATGCCGCCGAGGTTTCCAAGCACTTGCTGGACGAACTGCAGGATCGCCTGGCAGACGCCGGCGTGCAGGTGCTGGACGCGCGCATCAGCCATCTCGCCTACGCACCCGAAATCGCCCAGGCGATGCTGCAGCGTCAACAGGCCAATGCCGTGGTCGCTGCGCGCACGCGCATCGTGTTCGGCGCGGTCAGCATGGTGGAGATGGCCCTGGACGAATTGCAGAAGAAAGGCGTGGTCCAGTTGGACGAGGAGCGCAAGGCGCAAATGGTCAGCAACCTACTGGTGGTGCTGTGCAGCGAACGCGGCTCGCAGCCCATCGTCAACGCCGGCACGCTGTACTGAGCCGGCGGGCCGGACGGGATCGTGGCAGAGAAGAAAGCCTACCCGCTGCGCATCAGCGCCGACGTGTTGAACGCGGCGCAGCGATGGGCCGACGACGACTTGCGCTCGTTGAACGCGCAGATCGAATACGTGCTGCGCGATGCGTTGCGCAAGGCGGGACGCTTGTCCAGGACAGCCGATGAGAAAAACGAGGAGCCAAAATCGTGAGCACACGCTGGAGTCACAAGATCGTCGAAGTATCTTTCAGCCTGTTCGGTAGCAAACTCAGCGAAAAAATACAGCAGGAACTGGACAAGCTCGGAGCCCAAGGCTGGGAGCTGGTTGCCGTCAACCAGACCTCCGCGGCAGATGTGGTACGCCTTTACTTCAAGAAGGAGCAATGACCATGAAGCGTGTGTTGCCCGCCCTGCTGGCGACAGCATTCGCGTTCATTGCGTCATATGCGTACGCAGCCGACACTGCGGAAGCCAGCGCCATACGCCTGCTCGACGCCATGGACGCGAAAGACTACGCCGCGGCCGAAGCATCTTTCACGCAGGAGATGGCCGCTGCCGTACCCGCGGACAAACTCAAGGCGATATGGGAGTCGCTGCCCGCGCAGCTGGGTGCTGCCAAGGGCCGCGGCGAGGCGAAAGTGACGCTGCACCAGGGCATGCAGGTGGTCGTGGTTCCGCTGCACTACGCCAATGGCGGACTGCTCGCACAAATGGTGGTCGATGCGGGAGGCAAGATCGCAGGCTTCCTCATCCAACCTGCCCCGCCGGCACCCGCCGCCGCGCCGGCCGCCGACGCCAGTTATATCGAGCGTGACTTCGAGGTGGGCGACCTGCCGGGCACCCTGGCGATGCCAAAGGCCTCGCCTGCGGCGCAGGGGATCGCCGCGGTGGTGCTGGTGCACGGTTCCGGACCACAGGACCGCGACGAGACCATCGGCCCGAACCGTCCTTTCCTGGACATCGCGCGCGGCCTCGCGGCACAGGGCATCGCCGTGCTGCGGTACGAAAAACGAACCAAGGCTCGCCCACAGGATTTCGCGGACGGCAAGTACACGATGGATGAGGAAACCACGGACGATGCCGTCGCTGCCGTCGCCGCGTTGCGGGCCACGCCGGGGATCGATCCCGGTAGGGTGTTCGTACTCGGCCACAGCCAGGGCGGCATGCTCGCGCCGCGTATCGCCCAGCAATCCGGCCATGTGGCCGGCCTGATCCTGTTCGCCGCGCCCGCACGCCCCTTGTTGACGATCCTGCCAGAACAGAATCGCTACCTGTTCAATGCGGATGGCAGCATTGATGCGCAGGAACAGCAGTTCCTGGACGACCTGGACCGGAAGATCGCCAACGTCCGCGGCAATGCCGAGGTTGCGGACAACGACACGCCGCTGGGCTTGCCGGCGTACTATTGGCGCACGTTCGACAAGGTCGATCCGCTGGCCGATGCGCGATCGCCGAAGCTCCCGATCCTGCTGCTGCAGGGCGGACGCGATTTCCAGGTGGTGGACGCCGATTGGCAGCTATGGAAGAAGAGCCTCTCGGCCGACCCACGCGCCACGTTCAAGCACTACCCCGCGCTGAACCACCTTGGCGTTGCCGGCGAGGGCCCCGGCTCGTTGAGCGAGTACAACAAGCCCGGCCACGTCGATGCGCAGTTGATCGACGATATCGCCGCCTGGATCAAGAAGCACTGAGCGGAAACACCGGGACAAACGCATGCGCAACGACCAGGATCCACGCCTGCAGCTGGTTCCGCCCGGCACCCAGCCACGCGTGTGGATGTTCTCCCTGTGCGTACTCCTGCCCACCGCGATCACCGCGACCGCTTTGATGGCGGTCAGCACGGGCGACACCCAATTGCATTTTGGGGGGATCAGTCCGGCATTTGCCATGCTGGCGATCGTGGCTTCAGAATTTTTACTGATGCTCGCGGTATGGGCAACGCTGGACCGGATGATGCGCCGACACCGCCTGCAGCTATCGCCTGCCCTGCTCGAAGTGAAGACGAGCTTCTATTCCGAATCGGTGCCACTGTCGGAAATGAAGCTGGATGAGGCGCGCGTCGTCGACCTGCATGAGCGCGTCGAGTTCAACCCGGGACTGAAGACCAACGGCTATTCGGTACCCGGCTACAAGAGCGGGCGTTTCCGCCTGAAAAACGGCCAGAAAGCCTTCGTCGCCATCGCCGGTGAACGCCGCGCGCTTTGGTTGCCGACCACGCGCGGCAACGGCTTGCTGTTGCAGCCGCAACGACCCGATGCCCTGCTCAAACGCCTGCGCGAACTGGCGGCAACCCCGGCGCGCCGTTAAGCTGCGCCGATGCGCGGCCAACCCAGAATCCTGATCAATACCCCGGACGTGGAACTCTGGCCCGGCGGATTGTTGCGCGCGCGCAGCAATGCCGATGCACGCGCACTGTCGCGCGCCAGTGTGGTGTTGCGACGCAAGCATGATGGCCGCTACCTGGCTGCGGTGCTGCCGGAAGGCGTGCAACCCTTGCTGCCGCGCTGGATGCACGAACCGGGTGTGGAAGCCGCGCTCGATGCGCTCGAAGGCCTGCGCACGGATCGCGGCTTCGATATCGATGCGGCGGGCGAACTTCCGCTGGAGCGGTTGATCGAACGCCTGGAGCGATTGGGCCTGGACGAAAGTTATGGCGAGGAAGCCGGCCTTGAATTGGTGCCGGAGCCCGCTGCCCTCGCCTTCGCCGGTTTCGACCGGTATCGCCGCCCACTGTGGCTGACCGCGGGCGCTGCGCGTGCATGGCAGGCAATGCAACGCGCGGCGGCAGTCGACGACATCGTGCTGGAAGCGATCTCCGGCTACCGCAGCCACGACTACCAATTGGGCATCTTCGAACGCAAGCTCGCGCGTGGGCAGACCGTGGAACAGATCCTCACCGTCAATGCCGCGCCCGGCTACAGCGAGCACCACAGCGGGCAGGCGCTGGACATCGGCGCACCGGGCGAACCGCCCGCCGAGGAATCGTTCGAAACGACGCCAGCCTTTGCCTGGCTGACCGCACATGCCGGCGCATTCGGCTTCGTCATGAGCTATCCACGCGACAACCCGCACGGCATCGTCTACGAGCCCTGGCACTGGAGTTTCGCGACCGGTCCGGCATAGGCGTTACGCTTGCCCTCTCCTTGGTTCCCGAACTGGAATCCACATGACCGACTTAAGTGCCCTGCAGAACCACCAGATCCGCCTGGCCGCGCGCCCGGTCGGCATGACCACGCGCGAGAACTGGCAATTCACCACCGAGCCCGTGGCCGAACCTGCGGAGGGCGGCGTGCTGGTGCAGACCCTGTACCTGTCGCTGGATCCGGCCATGCGCGGGTGGATGAACGAGGGCAAGTCCTACATCCCTCCGGTGGAGATCGGCGAGGTGATGCGCGCGGGCGGCATCGGCAAGGTGGTGGCTTCGAAGCACCCTGGATTCGCTGCAGGCGACCTGGTCAGCGGCGGACTCGGTGTCCAGGAATACAAGGAGTTCAGCGCCACGGAAATCAAGCGCAATGGCATGTTCAAGATCGATCCGCGGCTGGGCACGCCCACCCAATGGCTCAACGTACTGGGCATGCCGGGCATGACCGGGTATTTCGGACTGATGGACGTGGGCCAGCCCAAGCCTGGCGATGTCGTGGTGGTTTCCGGCGCGGCGGGGGCAGTCGGCCAGACCGTGGGCCAGCTGGCCAAGATCAAGGGTTGCCGCGTGGTCGGCATCGCCGGCGGCAAGGCCAAGTGCGACTGGGTGGTCGACGAACTGGGTTTCGATGCCTGCATCGACTACAAGAATGGCGATGTGCGCGAAGGCCTGAAGACCCACTGCCCCGACGGGGTCGATATCTACTTCGACAACGTCGGCGGCGAGATCCTCGACCACGTCCTGGCCCGCCTGCGGCGCAAGGCCCGCATCATCATCTGCGGCGCGATCTCGCAGTACAACAGCGCGACCGGCGTACAGGGACCCAAGAACTACATGTCGCTATTGGTCAACCGCGCGCGCATGGAAGGCATCGTGGTGTTCGACTATGCGGACCGCTATCCGGTCGCAATCGCCGAAATGGCCGGTTATCTGAAGGATGGGCGCATGAAGTCGAAGGAAGACGTCGTCGCCGGATTGGACACGTTCCCGGAAATGCTGGTGAAGCTGTTCACCGGCGGGAACTTCGGCAAGCTGGTTCTGCAGGTGGCTACGGAGTAGCGAAGCTACCCGAAGCGCAAATGTAGGCGCTACGCCAAGCTGCGACCTGACTTCTCCGATTCAAGGACGTTCCCACGCGCCTTTACGTTTCCGGTCGCAGCTTGCACAGCTCCTACAAACGCTTAATCCTGCGAACGCTTCGTAGGCGTCTTCGCCTGCACTGCTGCATCGGCAATCCGCCAAAGATACTGGCTGGCGTAGGTGCGGTAGGGCCCCCAGCGTTCACCGCGCGCCAGCAACTCCTTCGGCGTCGGCATCTCCTCGAGCTTGTCGACGCGTTGCGCGCCCTTGCGGATGCCCAGGTCGTCGATCGGCAGCACATCGGGGCGGCCCAGGCGGAACATCAGCATCATCTCCACGGTCCAGCGGCCGATGCCGCGCACCGGCACCAGCGCGGCGACGATGTCGTCCTGGTGCATGACCGACATCTGCCGCAAACCCGGGATCTCGCCGTTGGCTTCGCGTGCCGCGAGGTCGCGCAACGCGAGGGCCTTGTTGCCGGATACACCGCACGCGCGCAAGGCCGCGTCATCGATGCGGCCCAACGTGTCGAAATGCAGGCGCGTGCTGCCGATGGCGGTTTCCACGCGACCCACGATGGTGGACGCGGCCTTGCCGCTCAACTGCTGGTAAAGGATCGCCCGCGCCAGCGCATCGACCGGATCGAACGGCTTGCGCCAGCTCGGCTGCGGCTCGAGGTAACCGATCCGCTTCATCCACGCGCCGAGCTTGCGGTCGCGACGGCTCAGGTGGTCGAAGGCCGCTTCCGTATCGAAACCCCGGGCATGGCGTGGCACGTGGCGAACCTCAGCGGCGGGTGGCGTCGAGCGCCCAGATCGCCCAGCCGAGAAGCAGCGAAATGCCGCCGGCGGGAGCCAGCTTGCTGCCGGCCTGGGCAAGGACATTCAGGACCAGACTGCCGGAAAACAACAGGGTGCCAAGCAATAGCAGGAACAGGCCCGCGCGGCCCAAGGACCGGGTAGTCCCGGCTGCCAGGGCCGCCAGGGCTACGCCATGGCCGAAGGCGTATATCGCTGCGGTCTGCAGGCTGGATTGCGCATGGGCATCAGCCATGCCATGTGCGGCATAGGCGCTCAATGCAACTGCGAAGGCCGCCAGCAAAGCACCGGCGAAGGCGAGCAAGGAAGGTTTACGCTGGCGACGATCGTAATTCAACAACACGGCGGCCTCATCGAGTAGCGGCATCCTGCCAGTGACGGGAGTTCCCCTGTCCCGAAATGCAACGCGCCGCAAAAGCGGCGCGTCACTTCCAACCCGCGTGGCGGACGACAGCCCGCCTAGCGTCAGTGCTTGACTGCCCAATACACGTCGAACTGGCCGTCGGCTGTGAATGCCTGATCCACACCGTTCTTCCAGGACTCGTAGGGACGGTCTGTGACTTCGTAGCCGTTGGTCATCGCCCATGCGCGCAGCGAGTTGCGTACCGCATCCAGCTCGGCCATATAGCCTGTGTAACTGGCGCTGGCTGCCTTGCGCGCTTCCAGGCGCACGTATTGCACCGGCGTGCCGGAGACCGATACCTTGAGCGGGCCAGTGGAAGCAGGTGCCGCTACCGCTACCGGCGCGGCTGCTTCCGGTTTGGTCTTGTCGCCATTGGCTGGCTTGGCCGTGGTGGACGCACTGCTGCGCTTACGCACTGGCTGGGCGATGTCGAAGGCGTACTTCTCGGCACCGAAATCGGTGGTGATGATGCGCACCGGGCCGGCGGCTTCAAGACCATTGGATTCCATCACCCGCTTGATCCATTCCTGATTGGCCTTGATCGACGCCTTGATCACTTCGTTGTTGCGGTCAATGTTGCCGGCGGTGACCACCAGCAGGTTCTCGGCTGGCAGGTCCGCCAGCTTCAGGCCGGTCAGCTTGCTGCCTTCGGCGCGGTAATCGAAGTTCGGTACGGTGGCCAGCATGTTAGTCAGCTTGGACAGGCTGGCCTTGATCGAGTCGCCGACGTGGCGGCTGACGTACATGCCCATGAACCGGCCGAACAGGTTGAAGCCGTAGCTGACGTCGTAGGTCTGGGTGACCTTGACGTTGCGGCCGTTCTTGCCCGCGGGCTCGAGGGTGAACACGGTCTTCTTGTCGCTGCCGGACTTGGAATCCTCGATGGTGTAGGCCACCTTGCCGCCGCTGCCGCTGGCCGGCACCACACTCTCGGTGATTTCCCAATGACCGGTTCCCCAGTGCTTTTCCTTCGAGTCGAAATCCACCCGCGCGCCCACGCCGGAGTGGCTTTGGTCGCCGCCGGAGTACTTCAGCTCGGCAGGATTATTGGGAACCAGCTGGTTCCAGTCCTTGAGCCGGCGCACATTGTTGATCGTGTCGAACACGATGGTCATGCGGCGATTTGTTTCGGCGCTTTCTATCAGGTGGCGCTTTGAGGGCAACACCAGACCAACCACCAGGAATAGGGCCAGCACGATTGCCAATGCAATCAGTATCTCGAGCAAACGGGTCATTCAGGAGTCTCCGGGGGCCGATCCCATGGCCATTAAATGGTTGCAGCGCGCATCCTAGCAGGCTTGGCGGATTCGGTCAGCCTATCCGCCAGCCCTCTGGGGCCTCCATCCTGCAGTGCAGCGAAAACTCCCGTGCGCGCCGGGCCGACATCCCGTGTTTCAGACCAACTGCAACTCGAAGGCCTTGAGCACCGCCCGGGTACGGTCGCGCACGCCGAGTTTGGACAGGATGTTGGAGACATGGTTCTTGATGGTGCCTTCGGCTACGCCCAGCGAATTGGCGATTTCCTTGTTGGAAAAGCCACTGGCCATCAGGCGCAGGATCTCGGTCTCGCGATCGGTCAAGGGGTCGGGTCGGTCGAGACTCACGAAATCGTTGCGCATGTGTTCCAGCCCGGACAACAAGCGCTGGGTGACCGCCGGCTGCACCAGCGAACCCCCCGATGCCACGGTGCGGATGGCACCCACCAGTTGTTCCAGCGAGACGTCCTTCAGCAGGTAGCCCTTGGCCCCGGCCTTGAGCCCGGCCAGCACCAACTGGTCATCGTCGAAGGTGGTCAGGATGATCGCCGGCGGCAACTGGCCGGCAGCCGCAAGGGCCTGCAGCGCTTCCAGGCCCGACATCACCGGCATGCGCATGTCCATCAGCACCACGTCCGGCTTGACCTGGGGAACCAGCTCCACCGCCTGCCTGCCGTCCGCGGCCTCGGCCACCACTTCGATACCGTCGTCGAGCGCCAGCAGCGAGCGGATGCCCTGGCGTACCAGGGTTTGGTCGTCGACCAGGCAAACACGGATCATGCGGCACCTCCGGAAACATGTGCGGAACTGGATTCAAGGACGAGGGGTTCGGTGGTCCCCACGGGCAATTGCAGGCACAGGCGGAAACCGCCGCCGGCCCGTGATTCGATGGTCATGCTGCCACCTTGCTGGCGCAGGCGCTCGCGCATGCCGCGCAGGCCGTTGCCGGCAACCACGGTTTCGGCGCCGGCGCCATCGTCGCGAGCGTCGATGACGATGAAGTCGCCCTCGCGGCGGCAATGGACCCACAGGTTGCGCGCGCCTGCGTGGCGCACCGCGTTGGTGATTATTTCCTGGGTGCAGCGCAACAACACATGCGCGCGTTCGGCGTCCTCCAGGGCCAGCGGCTCCTGGACATCCATGTGGATGGCCAATCCAGGGACGCGCTCGGTCAGCAGCAGCAACGCGGCCGCCAGGTCGATGGCATCGCCTTCGCGAAGCTGGCTGACGACCTCGCGCACATCGGTGAGCAACAGGCGGGCCAGGGTATGGGCCTGCTTGACGTGTTCCTGGGCGCGGCCTTCGGTCAGGTGACCTGCGACTTCCAGGTTCAGGCTCAACGCAGTCAGGTGGTGGCCCAGCAGGTCGTGCAGCTCGCGGGAGATCCGGGTGCGTTCGTTGACCCGCGCGCTTTCGGCCAGCAGTATCCGGGTGGCGCGCAGCTCGGCGTTCAGGCGACGCTGTTCATCCCGGGCCTGGGCCTGTTGCCGGGCCACATAGGCGGTCACCAGCACGAAGGCGGAGAAACCGACGTAGAAAGTGGACTGGAACAACGCGTCCCAGAAGCTGAAATCGTCGCGGGCCATGAACGATGGCACCAGGGGGATGTGGGCCAGCAACAGCCACGCCACCGCTGAACGCAGGTTCAGGATCCACGGCAGCACGCCAGCCATGACCAGCAGCAGCATCGCACTCAGGCCGGTCTGCGTGTAGTACCCCACCGCCACCGCCGCGGACGTCAGCACCAGCAGCAGCACGAAGTTGCCACGGGTGGAGGCCGCCGCCTCGCGCGAACCCAGCGAGCGCGTGGCCAGCCAATAGCAGGCGCCGAAGGCGAGGTAGGCCAGCACCGTCATCGGTACGTTGACGCCGACGCCGCTGAACTCGTCCACCCCGCGCGAGGGCGGCAGGAACCAGATGTTCAGGATGATCGGTATACCCACCAATGCCCATGTGTACAGGCCGGCTGCACGCAAGAGGCGGGTATGACTGAGTCGGCTCCACATGCGTCCATCTTAGGCTGATTACCCGGCCCGCACCCTGACCGAAAGTCATGCAGTCCGCCGTGGCAGTCGCCCCGTACCGCAGCTGCCCATGCGATAATCCGGCCCGGTGGCTCGCGGCCACCGCGCCACCCCACGGAGTGAGTTGAATGTCGATTGTCATCCGCGACGTGCGCGAGCACGAGCTGGATTCCGTCCTAGCCCTGAACAACAACGCCGGACTGGCGATCCTGCCGCTGGATTCGGCCAGGCTGCATCGTTTCTACGAGCAGGCCGAATACTTCCGCGTCGCCGAGCGCGACGGCAACCTCGCCGGTTTCCTGGTCGGCTTCGGCGCCGAAGCCGACCACGACAGCAGCAACTTCGCCTGGTTCCGCGAGCGTTATCCGCAATTCTTCTACATCGACCGCATCGTGGTGGCCAGCCGCCGCCGCGGCGGCGGCGTCGGTCGCGCGTTCTACGCCGATGTGCAGAGCTATGCCGAGTTGCACCATCCGCAACTGGCCTGCGAGGTGTTCCTGGACCACGGCGCCGATCCCGCGTTGCTGTTCCATGGCAGCTTCGGTTTCAAGGAAGTCGGCCAGAACCTCATGGCGGACGCGAACGTGCGCGCCAGCATGCTCATGAAGGAGCTGTGCAGTTACCCCTGGGTGCATGACACCTATGGCGATGCCCTGCCCGACCTGCCGTGGACCCGCAGCCGCCGCATCGCGGTGCCGGCCGCGGAACGGTCCACGGGCACATGAGCGTGACCTCTGCGAACATCGATTACGAACAGGCCGGCGAACTCAAGATCGGCCAGGTCGGCATCGCCAACCTGCGCGTGCGCACCCTCGACGTCGAGCAACTGTCGCGGGAAATGCGCGAGCGCGTCGAACGCGCTCCCAAGCTGTTTGGCCGGGCCGCGGTGATCATCGATTTCGGCGGCCTCGCCAAGACCCCGGACGCCGCCACCGCGCAGGCGTTGCTGGATGGCCTGCTGGCCGCCGGCGTGATTCCGGTCGCCCTGGCCTATGGCACCCGCGAAACCGAGCAGCTTGCCGCGCACCTCGGGCTGCCGTTGTTGGCCAAGTTCCGTGCGCAGTACGAACGCGTCGACACCGCTTCGCCGGTGGAAACGGCTCCTGCCCCGGCCGCACGCCGCGAAAGCGTCGCGGCTGAAACCACTCCGGAAAAAGCAGCAAAGGCTCCGGCTCCCGCCAACTCCAGCCAACCTGGCATGGTGCAGAAGACCCCCGTGCGTTCCGGCCAGCAGCTCTACGCCGAGAACCGCGACCTGACCGTTCTGGCCACGGTCGGCGCCGGCGCCGAAGTCATTTCCGATGGTTCCATCCACATCTACGGCACGCTGCGTGGACGCGCGCTGGCCGGCGCGCAGGGCAACACCGATGCGCGCATCTTCTGCCGCGAGTTCCACGCCGAACTCGTGGCCATCGCCGGCCATTACAAGGTGCTGGAAGACGTACCCAAGGAGCTGCGCGGGAAACCCGTGCAGGTCTGGCTCGACAAAGACCAACTCATGATTGCCGCCCAATAAACGGCCAACCGGCGAACCCATCGCCGGAAACACCGTTGCAGCGGCATTCCCCCGAACGTAACAGGCAGGAGATAAACCATTGGCTGAGATAATCGTTGTCACTTCCGGCAAGGGTGGCGTCGGCAAGACCACCACCAGCGCCAGCATCGCCTGCGGACTGGCGCGTCGCGGCAAGAAGGTCGCGGTCATCGACTTCGACGTGGGCCTGCGCAACCTGGACCTGATCATGGGTTGCGAACGCCGGGTCGTGTACGACTTCGTCAACGTCACCCACGGCGAGTCCACGCTGAAGCAGGCGCTGATCAAGGACAAGCGTTTCGACACGCTGTTCATCCTTGCGGCCTCGCAGACCCGCGACAAGGACGCGCTGACCCGCGAAGGCGTGGAAAAGGTGCTGAAGGACCTGGACGCCGACGGTTTCGACTTCATCGTCTGCGATTCGCCGGCCGGCATCGAGAAAGGCGCGTACCTGGCGATGTATTTCGCCGATACCGCGGTAGTGGTGGTCAACCCGGAAGTCTCCAGTGTGCGCGATTCCGACCGCATCCTGGGCCTGCTCGACTCCAAGACCCGCAAGGCCGAGAACGGCGAGACCCTCAAGCCGCACCTGCTGCTGACCCGCTACAGCCCTTCGCGTGTCGAAGGCGGCGAGATGCTGAGCATCAAGGACGTGGAGGAAGTGCTGGGCCTGAAGACCCTGGGCGTGATCCCCGAGTCCGGCGACGTGCTCAACGCCTCCAACAAGGGCGAGCCGGTGATCCTGGACCTCGAATCCACCGCCGGCCAGGCCTATGACGACGCGGTGGGCAGGCTGCTGGGCGAAGACCGTCCATTGCGCTTCACCACCGTGGAGAAGAAAGGTTTCTTCAACAAGCTGTTCGGGGGTTGAGCATGGGACTGTTCGATTTCCTCAAGCCGAGAAAAGAAACCGCGTCGATCGCCAAGGATCGCCTGCGCATCATCGTGGCCCAGGAGCGCACCAACCGCGGCGCACCCGACTACCTGCCGTTGCTGCAGCGAGAGCTGCTGGAAGTGATCAAGAAGTACGTCAACATCGACGCCGACGCGGTCAACGTGAAGTTGATCAAGGAAGGCGAACACGACGTGCTGGACATCTCGGTCTCGCTGCAGGAAAGCCACGCCTGA